>NZ_LT635544.1:472500-595003 GCF_900120125.1 Gemella massiliensis | reverse complement strand
TCGCTCGACTTGCATGTATTAGGCACGCCGCCAGCGTTCGTCCTGAGCCAGGATCAAACTCTCCAAATATTTTCTTATTTGTTTGCTTGATTTAGCTCTTTTTAAAGTTTTATAGTTCCTTTTTGAACTGTCCTTTTTTGGAATTACGTTGACTTAATTCGTTTAGTTTTCAATGTTCAATTTGTTGCTTTAGCAACTTTTCTATCCTATCATTTTATTTCAGGTTTGTCAAGTTTTTTTCTTTTCCTTAACTTTTCCTACTTTAAAATCTTTTATCGTTCGTCTTCTTTCTTGAAGACGTGTACTAGTTTATCATTTTTACTTGTTGTTGTCAATACTTTTTTAAAATTTTTTTGGTTTATAATGTAGTGTTACAATAGATGTGAGACATATAATAAAAATAAAGAAGAGTAAATCCTGTATAATGAAGTTACCTACAAATCAAAAAAAGGAATTTAGTCTTATGAAAACTATTATAACAGAAAATATAGAAAAAACACAACGATATATACCTCATACTTTACAAACAAGAATAGCTGCAGTTAAAACTTATAGAAACGGTAACTCTATTCGTTTTGTTTGTAGGCGCTATAAAATATCAAAAGCCTCTCTTTTGCGTTGGAATAAAAAATATGACGGTACTAAAGAGTCTCTTATAGATAAGTCTCATAGACCTCATTCCATTCACCCTAACGCCCATACAGTTGAAGAATTGTCTTGGATTAAAAATCTTATTAAACGTAATCCTAATATTTCTATGATTGAATTATATGCTAAACTTAAATTCAACAAAGGTTATAAAAGACATCCTTGTTCTTTATTTAGAGTGCTTAGAAAATTAGGCTTTTATAAAGATACTAAGAAAAAAGTAATTCCTTATAAACCTAAACCTTATGACACACCTACTGAAATTGGTAAAAAATGGCAACTTGATGTGAAATATGTTCCTAAACGTTGTTATGTAGGAGAAATTCCTGATAAATTTTATCAATATACTATTATTGATGAAGCTACTAGGGAAAGATTTATTTTCCCTTTTAAAGAACAATCATCATATTCTACTGTTCAATTTGTTAAAATGGCTATTGATTATTTTGGGTATAAACCCAAGATAATTCAAACTGATAATGGTTTTGAATTTACGCATTTTAAAGATACTAAACGAATACACCCTTTTGATGTATTGTGTAATAATCTTGGCATTAAACATCAACTTATTAGACCTAGAACTCCTAGACATAACGGTAAGGTTGAACGTAGTCATAGAAATGATAATGAACGTTTTTACAGGCATTTATCTTTCTTTTCGTATGATGATCTTATATCTCAGATGAAAAAGTATCTATATCGCTCTAACCGTCTTCCTATGCAGACTTTAAATTGGCTTTCTCCTGTTGAAAAAAGAAAAGAGCTACGGAAAGAGTCTATAAAAATATGCCGGCTTTATAATTCCTTGTTAGATAATAGATTTCACAACTTATTTGTCAAGGACAAGGGCTACGCCTTTTTCAAATCCTTGACAAATAAGTTTTAGAAATCTGAAATGTTCTCTAAGGAATTAAAGCTGGCAAATCTAATCAAATAATGTATTTTACGTCGGGGGCTTCATACGGTTTACATAGAAGCTAGCTTCTATGTAATTCTATTATATCCAGTATTTATTTTTTACTTTTTTGTCTCACATCATTTACAAATGTACATTTTTAAAATTTTTTTGGTTTATAAATAAAATATATGTTGTAGTTTGTAAAATAACAACTGTTTTTTAAGTTGCTAGAATAGTATACTTACATATAAAGTTTTTTATCAAGAAGTAATTTACGGAGAATTTTTCGACATTCTCCGTATTTATCACTTAGTATTAATTTATTTGAAAAAACTTTCTAATATCACTTTCTATATTTTCCGTTATTTTTTCATCACTTACATTATACCAAGTACCATTCATCTTATTTCTAAACCACGTTAATTGACGCTTAGCATAATGGCGAGAATTTTTCGCAATATTATTTATCGTTAAATCTTTATCCACTTCACCTGCCAAGTATGGTAGCATCTCTTTATACCCTATTGCGCCCAGCGGTTGAAGATTTTTCCCATATTTTTCTATAATATCTTTAACTTCCTGTTCTAAACCTGTTTCAAACATTATTTCTACTCTACGATTAATTCTCTTATATAGTTCTTCTCTATCTCTATTTAAAATTATTATATAAGGGTTATATTTTTCAAAAATTTTATTTCCGTTTTTATTATGTACAATAGACTTTTTTTCTGATATTGCATAGTTATAAGCATTAATAACTCGACGACTATTTTCCAGATCAATACTTTTATATGTTTCCGGATCATTTTCTTTTAAATAAACCTTTGCATCCTCCGGTGTAACTTCTTCAATATAAGCCAATTCACTGAAATTATAATCATTCAACACTGCATTCATATAAAAACCTGTCCCACCGATTAATAAAGGCAACTTTCCTTTATTATGAACTTCTTCTATTTTTTTTCTTGCCAATTTTTGAAAATCATAAACAGAACAACTATCTGACGGTTCTAATTCATCTATTAAATGATGACTTACTCCCCCCATCTCTTCCTTAGTCACTTTTGCAGATCCTATATTAAAATATTTATATATTTGAACACTGTCTATAGAAATAATTTCACAGTTTAATTTTTTTGAAAGTTTTATGCTTTGTTCTGTTTTTCCTACAGCTGTTGGGCCTACCATTGCAATTAAAGGTATTTTATTCATCGCTACCTCCTAGACGATCCGCTTAAACATTTTTTCTAAATCTTTTTTATCCATTTTAGTAATAATCGGTCTTCCATGCGGACAGGTAAATGGATTTTCACATTTGTAAAGGTCACTTATAGCTTTATTCATTTCTACTTCGTTTAGCACCTGATTAGCTTTAATAGACATTTTACAACTTGCCATTGCCAACGCATCATTACGTAATTCTACTAATGTTATATTTCTATTATTTAAAACTTTATCGACTACTGTCTTAATAACTTCTTCGCTTTCTTCAGCAGCCCAAAGCGGAAATTCACGTACCACATACGAATTATTCCCAAATTCTTCAAACTCTATACCTAGTTCCTTGAATTTTTCCATATTACTCTTTATATCAGCAACTTCCTCTACAGAAAAATTAAACATAAGTGGGACTAAAAGTTGCTTTTTGTAATTAGCCTTTTGAGAAAATTCTTTTTGTAATTTTTCATAATTATAACGTTCCGCAGCTGCATGCTGATCTATTAAAAATATTTTATTGTCAGCTTCTGCTAATATATATGTTTTAAATATTTGTGCAAGAACCTTTAAATCAGGTAATATTTTGGTTTTAGTTTCCGGTTCTTGTTTATAATCTATTCCCTTGTTTATCTCAAAATCAGCAGCAACATTTTTAATCTCATCACTGCTATTATAATCATCAAATTCTTCGTTCTTAGAAAAATTCATAAAATTTTCAATTTCTTTTACTGTAGGTTTTTCATTACTTGAATTTTTTCTTCTTAGTTGTGGATTTGGTGTGAATTTTAATTTTGAATCTGTCGTATTATAAATTGAATTTTCTTTGTTATCATAATTTCTTTTTATTAATTCTAAATCTTCTTTATCTCCGAAATTAAATTCATTTTCTTTTATAATATACTTATTATCTAATTCTTCTAAAAAATTTATTTTTTCTATATGTTCTTTCTCTTTTTTTGTCAATACATTGTTCATTCCCTGCGGAATATAAGTATAGTTACTTAATCTATCAAAAATAACTCGTTTTATCAAAGTTACCAACTCTGTTTCTTTTGATAATCTCACTTCTTGTTTTGTTGGATGAACATTAACATCAAGTAAAACCGGATCCATTCTTATATCTATGATACAAAGCGGATAACGATTTTTCATAAGTAAAGTACCATAGGCGGCTACAATTGAATTTTGAATAATATAATTTCTTATATATCTCCCATTAATAAATATATTAATATAGTTCTTACTGGCACGTGTTTCTTCCGGAACAGAAATATATCCTTTTATTTCATAATCATCATTGTTACCGGAAAATTCTATCATATTTTTAGCTACAGTCATACTATATATTTTCGATATAATCTTATGAATATTACCGTCACCATAGGTTTTTAATAATATTTTCCCATCTACATGCACCTCAAAGGCTATATTTGGGTACGAAAGAGCGAATTTATTAATAACATTCATTATATTAGCCTGTTCAGTGTGCGGATTTCTTAAATATTTTAACCTTGCAGGCGTGTTATAAAATAAGTTTTCAACACTTATGTCAGTTCCTTTTATAGGAGCATACCATTCATCTTTAACAACTTTACCTGACTCCAACGTCATCATCTTCCCTTGCATTTCACCACTACAGCTTTTTATAATGACTTTACTTACAGAAGCTATACTCGCAAGTGCTTCACCTCTAAACCCTAATGTATCTATATGAAACAAGTCATAGTCATTATTAATTTTACTTGTGGCATGTCTTAAAAAAGCTTTTCCTAAATCATCGTTGCTAATACCACTACCGTTATCAATAATTCTTATTTGTTTAATTCCGAATTCTTTTATTATAATCTTAATATTTGTACTACCGGCATCAATCGAATTTTCCAATAATTCTTTAACAACGGAAGAAGGTCTTTCCACCACTTCTCCGGCTGCTATTTTATTTGATAATTCCGCAGACAGTATATTTATTTTTCCCAATACATTATTCCCCCTTGTTTATTTTTTTTTGTAATTCATATAACAAATTAAACGCTTCAAATGGAGTTGTTTCCATAAAATTTACAGAATTTAATTTTTCCTTAACAAATTTTAATTCTTCACTTTCTTCCCCTAAGTCTAATTGCAATTTAGTATACTCTTTTTTATTTTCTTTAACTCTTTTCTGAATATTTTTGTTCAACTCATTGGCATGATTTAATTGTTTTTCTAATAATTCAATTTTACTTTGTTGAGTTTCAATAATTTTCACTTTATTAGAAATCTCATTAATTTCTTCTGTATTTTTTTCAACAACTTTCCTTACAACATCATTATTATCTAATACGCCCTCTTCTAATTTTGTTAAAATATTATTTGCACAGGTTATTATATCATCCGGTAATTGTGCTAATTTAGCTACATGAATACCATAGCTTTTTTCTATTGGTCCTTCTTTTATTTTATATAAAAATATCAGCTCCCCACGATCCTCTTTTGCCGATACATGAATATTTTTTATCCCTTGTACTTTATCTTCTAATTTTGTAAGCTCGTGGTAATGCGTCGAAAATAATGTTTTACATTTAATAGTATTATTAATATATTCTAAGATAGATTGTGCAAGTGCAATACCGTCATAAGTTGAAGTACCTCTACCTATTTCATCAAAAATTAGCAATGAGTTTTTGGTTGATTCTACCAAAGCGTTCTTTGCTTCCATCATTTCAACCATAAACGTAGATTTCCCCCCTGCTAAATCGTCACTTGCCCCTATTCTTGTAAATATCTTATCGAAAATCGGAAGATTTGCCATCGTAACAGGTACAAAAGAACCTATCTGAGCTAATATTACTATAAGTGCAAGTTGCCTCATATATGTAGATTTCCCCGACATATTTGGACCTGTTATCAATAAAATATTATTATTGGAAGATACCGTACAATCGTTACTTATATAACTATCTGCACTGACATTTCTTTCAACAATAGGATGACGTCCCTCAATTATTTTTATTTCATTATTATCATTAAAAATAGGTTTTACATAATTGTATTCTTCCGCCACATCAGACAACGAAATAAAAACATCAATATCACTTAATGTATTTGCAACTTTTTGAAGCCTTGGTATAAAACTGTAAATCATTGTTTTAATCTCTTGAAATAATTTTAATTCCAATTCTTCAATTTTTGTTTTCGAATTAATAATATGTTCTTCAACCTCTTTTAATTCTTCTGAAATAAACCTCTCACAATTTGACAAAGTTTGTTTTCTATGATAACCGAATTCTGTTGGATCTACACTTTTAAGCCCTACTTTAGATATTTCTATATAATGACCGAAAACTTTATTATACCCTATTTTTAAATTTTTTAAACCTGTTCTTTCTTTCTCACGCTTTTCGATTTCAAGAAGTGTTTTACTCCCATTCTTACTGGCATTTTTATAACTGTCAAGTTCAGCGTTAAAACCTGCTTTTATAACACTGCCTTCTTTTACAGTCTGTCCGGCATCATCATCGATAGTATTTTCCAAATAATCCGCAAGATCTGCTAATTCATCAATTCCGTTCGCTATCTCAACTAATTTTTTTGAATTAAAACTCAACAGTAAATTTTTAATATTTGGAATTTGCTCCAATGTTTTTTTCAAATTCAAAAGTTCTCTGGGGCTAACCATATTATAAGACACTTTTGTTGCTATTCTCTCAAGATCATAAACTTCTTTTAAATACATTTTTACATCAGATTTCTCAAAGTAATGTTTAACAAAATCTTCTACTAATTGTTGACGAATTTTTATTTCGTTGATATTTAATAATGGATTTTCCAACCATTTTTTCAATTTTCTAGAACCTGCTGCTGTTGACGTTTTATCAATTATACTAAGCAATGAACCCTTTTTACTGCCATTTGCCATATTTTGCGTTACTTCAAGATTTTTTATTGAATAGTTAGTCATATACATAAATTTATTTTTAAAATATATTTCAAATTTTTTCAAACTTGATACATCTTTATATTGAGTTTTTTCTATATACTCCAATAAAGTATTACAACACAATCGAAGATTATTATCTTCTATATCGGCAGTAACATTTTTTTCTACAGACGGATTAAACTCTACTTCTGTTATATAAGCACTAATGTTCAGTTTTTGCCCCTTAATACTAACTATTTCTTTAATATTATTTTTAAAAATCTCATCTTGCAATTCCGTCATATTATCAAGAACAGTACAACTACTATCGCCCGTCATAATATCGCAAAATGAAAAATAAATTTTATTATCCTTTACATAAACACAACCTAAAAAATTATTTTCATCATAATTCTTATAATTCATATAAGTACCGGGGGTAACAACTTGAACGACTTTTCTTTCTACTATTTTACCCTGTCCCGGCTCTGATACCTGTTCACAAATAGCCACTTTGTATCCATTATTTACCAAAATATCAATGTAACTTGCTGAAGAATGAAAGGGAACACCGCACATCGGTATTTTCTCAGCTCCTCCTTCACGTGCCGTTAATGTAATTTCTAAAATTTTTGATGCTTTAATCGCATCATCAAAGAACATTTCATAAAAATCACCAAGACGATAAAATAAAAACATGTCTTGATAATCTTTTTTTATTTTTAAATACTGCTCCACCATTGGTGTATATTTCATATATTCCAACCTTTCTTCATATCACTTTATAATCTACTATATCATATCTTTCATAATCTATACCACCTATAAATACGACTTAATTACGTAGAATACTTAAAACATCTTACTATGAATAACCACAAACATTAAAATATTTGTAGTTAAACTCTTTATATATTTTGTTTTTCATTAATTGTTATTATAGCTTTACCATTTTTTCATTATATATTTTTAAAAATACTTTACTAATATACTTTAATTTTTATATTTTCAAGTATTAAACATATATATAAAATTTACAATATCTATTCACTTATTCTATTTATCATAAATCAAAATAACTTCTAATTTATTAATACTTACTATATTATTTTCTGGATTTTAAACTTATTAAAAAATATTTCTACACTTGATTATAACATATATTTTCTTAATTTAAAATTATTAATAATACATCATAACAAACCCTATAAACTATTTTTATTAACTAAAATATCAAAATTTGCCAAAATATTCTTGTTATTGTATAATTACACAAAAGGAGTTGTATTATGCGAAATTTTATAAAAGATAAAATTAATCTATCAATACTTATATTTTATTTTATATTCTCTCTATCAAGTTTAATATTGATAGCCTTAGCTGAATATAATAACAACATCACACCAACTTTATTTTTAAAACAACTGCTGTTTTATATTTTAGGATTTTTTATTATTTATTTTTTACAAAAAATTCCGATTGATTATATAGAACGCTTAACACTGCCATTTTATTTATTTTCTTTAGTTTTACTGGTTGGAATATTTTTAGTTCCTAATAACCTTGCTCCCATCGTTAACGGTGCTCGCAGTTGGTATAATCTTAAAATATTCACATTACAACCATCCGAATTTGCAAAAGTTGCTACAGTTGCAATGATTAGTTTTCTTATTAAAGAAAATAGTTTTAAAGAAAGTAGCGATAAAATCAAACTATTAAAAATATTATTAATTATCGCACTTCCTTTTATTTTAGTTTTAAAAGAAAATGATTTAGGAAACGGTTTGTTTTTTATATTTTTATTCTTAGGATTGGTCTTTTTGGTTAGTACACACAGAAAAACTTTATTAAATATTTACTCAGTTGTTCTTGTTATCCTTGGTATCATTATTTTAGCCGCACTTTATTTCCCGCGACTGCTTTCTTTGGTTGGTCTAAAATCTTATCAACTAAATAGAATATTATCGTGGTTAAATCCTGAAGGCTATAGACAAGACTATTCTTATCAAATAACTCAAGTTATAAGCGAAATTAATCGTGGCGGCGTTACCGGTACATTTGCTAAAAATAAAAACTATATTGACGAACAATTTAATGATTTTATTTTTTCTATTGTTGCTAAAAACTTTGGATATATCGGTGCATCGTTATTTCTTATATTGTTCTTTATTTTTATATTAAGATTATTTAGTATTGTAAAAAAATGCGAACAAGGAAACTACAGTTACTATTTTATTCTTTTAGCAATTTGTAGCTTCTGCTTTTCATTTTTTATAAATATCTTTTCTACTTTGAGTATTATTCCCGTTATTGGAATTAGTATGCCGTTTATAAGTTATGGCGGTAGTTCTCTCATCGCAAATGCACTTCTCTTCGGTATTATTGTAAAAATAAACGCCACCATTTATGAGGAATATTTAGAAGATGAATATTCTGAAGAACAAAAAGATGAATACAATCATCAATACTATGAATAATGGCTGCATAATAAGTACAGAGTGTTTACTATACTCTATACTTATTATGCAGCCAAAAAAAATAGAACCAAAAGTTCTATTTTCATTACGTCCCAGAAGGGATTCGAACCCCTGACCGACGGCTTAGAAGGCCGTTGCTCTATCCTGCTGAGCTACTGAGACAACTCACTTCTTACAAAGCACTATAATAGTATATCAATAATACAATATTATGTCAATACCTTTTTGAAAAATTTGAAGGAGAACAACTCCTTCAAATTTTACTATCGTCTTAAACCTAAAGATTTAATTAACTCACGATATCTTTGAATATCTTTTTTAATTAAATAGTCTAACAAGTGACGACGACGGAAAACTTTTTTTAGCAATCCACGACGACCGGCATGATCTTTTTTATGAGTATTCAAATGCTCAGTTAAAGCATCAATTTCTGCTGTTAACACCGCAATTTGCACTTCCGGAGAACCGGTATCTGATTCATGAGTACGGTATTTAGCAATAATTTCTTGTTTTTTTTCTTGACTAATTGCTGCCATTCTTTATTCCTCCATATATTATTTTTTTCCTTAATCCTAGTAAAGAATCTGGAGTGTTTCCATACCACGACTAAGGCACATTGATTATTCTACATTATTTTTATACTTATTTCAAGTAAAAGATAATAATTTTACAATTTTTTATAAAATCTATATTTCTTTTTGCTCACAAACCATTTTGTCTTTTTGTAATTGTTTTTTTAAATGATTAAAACTTTCAAATTTTTGTTCTTTTCTTAAAAAATCGTAAAAATAAACCTCTATCATTTCTCCATAAATTTCAGCATCAAAATCTAAAATATGAGTTTCTATAAATTTTTTATCTTTAACTTCCGACACTGTCGGGTTATAACCGATATTGGTAATTGATTTATATATTTTATCCCTTACTTTCGTTTTGGTAATATAAACACCATTAGTTTTCGGAAGCAAATACGAAGATTCCATTTTTAAATTTGCTGTCGGAAAATTTATAGTTCTTCCTAGTTGACGTCCCTTCACTACTACTCCGGATATTGAGTAATATCTACCGGTAAAATCATAATACCCGGTAAAATTTGCACTTTCCACAAATTCTCTTAGTACTGTTGTTGATATTTTTCTATCTCCAATCATCTCTTCTTCTAAAATATTTACCTCTATATCACCATAGTCAACCATTAATTTCGGCGTCCCTGCTCCTTTATATCCAAACTTATAATCATAACCGCAAAATATTTTCTCCACGTTTAATTGTTTTAATACTTTATCAATATAGCTTTCTGCACTTAATGTTTGTAGTTGTTTATTAAAACTTAAATAGTACACTTCTTGTACTCCAAGTGCTTCAAATATTTCTGATTTTTTCTCAAGCGGTGTTAAACATTCAACACTTGTATGACCAAAATACTCCTTTGGACTTTTGTCAAGTGTTATTACTATCGGAATTATATCTGTTTCTTTCAGCATTTCCGTTATTATTTTTTTATGTGCTTTATGAACACCATCAAAAAAACCTAACGCTGCCACTCTTCTTTTATTATCTTTTTTTATTTGTCCCAAATTAGAAATATTAAAAATTTCCATAATTTACCTTTCTTAACTACTCTATTATCTTCGGAAATATCGTTTTTACCGATAACAATTCATCTTCACTATGTTTTAAATAGTATACCGCTATCGCTTCTTTGTTATAAGTAAATACCACAGACGTTGAAAAATCATAATCGGGGAATTGCTCTTTTCTAAAACGCAAGCCATTCATTACTTGCTTAGCACGACACATCGGAAGTTCTAAAAATTGATATTCTTCCAATGCATATTCTTTTGGTAATAAATATTTTATTAAATTCCCTTCTTTTATTGCAAGTTCTACTTCTGATAATTTTAAACAATCATCAACACCTATTTTCCCACTCCGTGTCCTTGTTAATTTACTCATTGTACTAGGAATATTTAATAACGCACCGATTTGTGTTGCTATCGTTCTTATATACGTTCCTTTTCCACAACTAATATCAAGTGAAAAATAATATCGTCCATCTTTGTAATACTCACTGCCATCTATAAAATCAATATTGAAAATATTTACCGTTCGGCTTGGTATTTTTACATCAAATTTCCCAATTCGTGCATATTCATATAGTTTCTTTCCTTTGACCTTGACGGCTGAATATATAGGTGGTATTTGCTCTATTTTGCCAACCATAGTCATAAGTTTTTCCTTAATGTCCGCTATATTTACATCGGTTACCTTCTGCTCTTTTACAATTTCACCGGTTAAATCTTCCGTTGTTGTTTGTACTCCTAAACAAATTTCCGCACGGTAACTTTTACCTAAATTCATAGCATAATCACTAACCTTAGTTGCACCGCCTAATAGTAATAAAAGAACTCCATCCACTTCAGGATCTAATGTACCGGCATGACCTATCTTTTTCATCTGCAATATTTTTCTTGCTTTAAAAACCACATCATGGCTTGTCATTCCACGCTCCTTATAGATTGGTAGGATACCATTGTACATTATTTATTCTCCTTTTTTTCAAGGCACTTAGGACACAAGCCGTAAATCTCAAACTTATGACCGTCAATTCTATATCCTTCTAACTCAGGAACTTTTAAATCTGCACAAACATTAATATGAACTGTCTTCGCCTTACCACAATTTAAACAGATATGATGATGGTGATGATGATCAACATTTAAACAACCTATTTTAAAATATTTTTCACCTTTTATTTCTGTTGCTTCTAAAATACCTAACTCTTCATACGTGCTTAAATTTCTATAAATAGTATCAAAACTTAACCCGGGGTATTCTTTTCCTACTGTTTCAGAAACATATCTTGCATTAATATACCTATCTTCACTAACGAACAATTCTACCATTGCCCTACGCTTATCGGTATATTTATACCCTTTTTCTTTTAAATACTTCATTATCTCATCGACTTTTTCTTCTACCGTACTCATAGTCCTTCTCCTCTATGTTTCTTTTTTAAAATCTATATCGAATATTCCACGACGCAACATATCAATTTCATATTTATAAGGAGCAAACTCCTTATTTTCACCATACCACGGAGTTTCTAAAATTTTTGGAATATGCTTAAATTCACTAAGATGAACAATACGATTAATCGCATCAAATCCAATCCCGCCATATCCTATATTCTCATGTCTATCTTTATGAGCCCCTAAAGAATTTTTACTATCATTAATGTGTAATACTTGGATACGCTCAAGCCCTACTATCTTATCAAACTGTGTTAAAACCTCATCAAGATTATTTACAATATCATACCCGCCTTCAAAAACATGACAGGTATCAAATGTAACAGTCAATCTATCATTTAACACCACGCCGTCAATAATTTGAGCAATTTCTTCAAAACTTCGTCCACACTCACTACCTTTACCAGCCATTATCTCAAGTGAAATATTTGGTACCATATCTTCAGTAAGTACCTCGTTTAATCCCTTAATGATACTTTTAATCCCCTTATCTTCACCGGCTTTTACGTGAGAACCGGGATGTAAAACAATATTCTTTGCCCCAATTTTTTCAGTACGCTCTATCTCCAGGCGTAAAAAATCTATCGCAAGTTTATAAATTTCCGGTTTTATTGTATTTGCCAAATTGATGATATACGGTGCATGAACAACAATATCACTAATATTATACTCTTTCATCAAATTTTTCGCCTCAGAAATACGAAGTTCTTCTATAGGTTTTCTTTTTGTATTTTGCGGTGCACCTGTATAAATCATAAATGTATCACTACCATAACTTGCAGCTTCTTTTACAGAACCAAGCATCATTTCTTTACCCGACATTGATACGTGTGACCCTATTTTTAAACTATTCATCAATTACCTCTATTTGTCCTATTCATTCTTTTCGCAAATTTTCTGCGTTCTTTTTGTTTTAATTTATCCATTTTATATTTATATTTTTTCTTATAACCCGGTTTTACTTTCTTTGATACTTTTACTTTTGATTTTAATTTTTCCGTTAAATTATGATCAGCTACTATTTTCTTTCTACTCTGACGTTTGTTTCTATCCTTTGTTTCAATAAATTGTCCGTTTTTAATATCTACATGATTAAATTTTATACCACGATTTTCTAATATTTGCAGTTTTTCTTCATCCTTACTGTTATAAATCGTAATACATTCTCCACTCAACCCTGCACGACCGGTTCTACCTGCTCTGTGAATAAAAAAGTCTAAATCATTAGGAATATTAAAATTAATAACATGACTAATTCCTTCGATATCAATACCTCGGCTCATTAAATCACTAGCAACTACATAAGTAAAATCTAAATTATTAATTCTGCGTTGCATTTGCTTTCTCTCACGTGGTGTTAAATCACCATGCAACACACCAACATTAAGTCCTTGTTTAATTAAATAATTACTAATTTCCTCTACTTCTGTTTTTTTATTGGCAAAAATCAAAGCTAAATATGGATTGAGCACCGTTGTTATTTCATACAATTTCTCAAAACGTGTAGAACTTTTTTCTGGTACTAGTATATAGTTTATTTTCCCAAATTTTGCATTATCCACATCAATATGTTGTGCATTGTTTAAATATTTTTTTAAAAAATAACTCATTTGTGTTGGGATAGTTGCAGAAAAAACTAGAAATTGACAATTTGTTGCTGCACGTTTAGATAATTTATCTATATCTTCCATAAAACCTAAATCAATCATCATATCACATTCATCAATAACCAACGTTTCTACTTCTTTTATCGATAAAGCACTGGCTCTATCCAATTCTAAAACCCTTGTCGGTGTTCCGATAATAATATGCGGTGCATTCGATACACGCTCTATATCACGGTTTAAATCTTGACCCCCGATACACAAAGTAATTTTTATTTCTTTTTCACTAAATGTTGCAATATGCACTGCCATTTCATATAACTGGCGTGATAACTCACGTGTCGGTGCCAAGATAATACTCTGTGTTTTCTTCCTATCTAAATCCAGCTTACTAAAAATCGGCAATAAAAATGAATGACTTTTTCCACTACCTGTTTGTGACCTTGCCACAATATTTTTTTCTTTCAACACCGGAGAAAATACTCTCTCCTGAATTTTTGTCGGATTTTTAAATCCTAAATCAATTATCGCCTTATTTACAAAGTCTTTAAATCCATATTGTTCAAATGATTTTGATAACATTATATCTCCTTTATACTATCAACACTTACTATCCACTCAATACTACTACATATAATAACTATTTTATTTATAATAAACCATTTTTTATTATACTATAAATGCTTATTTTTAGCCATTAAAATTATTTTTTATTAATGTTATATTAAAAATATATTTATTATATATTATGCTTTGATATAATAATTTATCTTTTTTTATAAACATTATAATAAAAAATTACACTGAATTTATTTTTACAATTTAGTTTTCAAAATAATTTTAAAATTAATAATAAAAAACTAAGTAACGTAATGTTGCTTAGTTTTTTCTCATGTTACGTATTTAACACAGAACCATCAAAATAGCTCTTTTTTAAATTATTTTATTATTTCTATTCCTGAACTTGTTCCTAATCTTTCCGCTCCAAGTTCTATGTATTTTTCCGCAGTTTGTTTATCCTTCACTCCACCGCTTGCTTTTACCTTAGCTTTATTACCGACAACATCTTTCATAAGTTTAACATCTTCAAATGTTGCACCGCCGGTACCGAAACCTGTTGAAGTTTTCACGAAATCAGCTTTAGCATCTAATGATAATTCACACGCTTTTATTTTTTCTTCATTTGATAAATAACAAGTTTCTATAATTACCTTTAAAATATTTTCTCCTATAGCATCTTTTATTTGTTTGATTTCGTTTTTTACATAATCATATTTACCATCTTTTAATTTTGCTACATTAATTACCATATCAATTTCCGATGCTCCTTGTTCAATTGCATCTTTAGCTTCAAAAACTTTTGCTTTTGTTGACATCGCCCCTAGAGGAAAACCTACCACAGCTGCTACTTTTACATCACTACCTTGTAACATTTTTTTTGCATCATTAACATAGCAACCATTAACACAAACACTATAAAACTTATGTTTTTTCGCTTCTTCACAAAGTTTTTTTATATCATTCTCTCCTGCTGTTGCTTTTAAAATTGTGTGATCTATGTATTTATTTAATTCCATATATACCTCTCTATTCTATTATTTCTAATATATTATTAATTTTTTTTGGTTTTTCTTTTTTAATTATATAAGATTTTAATACCATATTTTTACTATTTAAAATATTTTCATCATTATTGTAATAAATTTTAGCAAGAACTTCTCCTTTTCTCACAAAATCTCCTACTTTTTTGTTTAGTTTTATACCGACAGCATGATCTATAATATCATCTTTTGTAGCACGTCCCGCTCCAATTACCATAGCCGCTTTTCCTATTTCTTCAGCTTTAATTTTGGAAACATAACCTTCTTTATCCGAAGTAATTATCAAGGTTTCATTCGGTATAGGGAGTAAAGAATAGTTATTTATTATCTCTCCATTTCCTCCGCTTAATTGTATAAATTCTTTCAATGCGTTTAGAGCTTTTCCACTTTCAATCACTTTATCAATTTTTTTAGAGGCTTCATCAAAAGTTTTTACCTCCCCTTTGTATTTTAAAGCAAGGTAAACTATCTCGTAAACAATTTCTTTAAGATCTGTTGCCCAATTTCCTTTTAATGCTTCTATTCCCTCTATTATCTCACTAGCATTACCAATATTAAAACCTAACGGTTCATCCATATTTGTAAGAACCGCTATTGTTTTTCTGCCTACAACATTTCCTATTTCAACCATTCTTCGTGATAATTCTCGTGCCTCTTCTATTGTCTTCATAAAAGCACCATCTCCAACCTTAACATCTAAAATTATAAGATTGGATTGAATAGCTAATTTTTTACTCATAATGCTACTGGCTATAAGCGGTATACTATCTACCGTTGCAGTCACATCACGTAAAGCATATATCTTTTTATCCAACGGAACTATTTTATCACTATAACCCATTAATCCTATTCCGGTTTTACCGGCAATATCCATTAATTCTTCTTTTGTTGTACTAAATTCAAAATTTTTTATTGATTCAAATTTATCAATAGTTCCACCTGTATGTCCTAACCCTTTTCCGGATAATTTTGTAGTAGCCATTCCCAGTGTTGATAAAATGGGGCCTAAAACAACAGTTACCTTATCTCCGACACCACCGGTAGAATGTTTATCCACCAGATAAGAATTAAGGTTATCAAAGAAAATTGTATCTCCGGAATCTCTCATTGTAATAGTAAAATGGGCAAGCTCATCAGTTGTCATATTATTAAAATAAACCGCCATTAAAAATGAACTTATTTGGTAATCAGGAACTGTTCCATTCAAATATCCATGTAACAATGTTTCAATTTCCGATTTAGACAATTCATGATTTTTCTTCTTTTTATCAATAATGTCAACAATACGCATAAAATTCTCCTCTTTATTTAATAGTCTTTACAATAAAAATTCTTCAAATTATACTTCTCTTTTTCTATGTAAATATTATCTGATATTTCAATAATTTGCAATGATTTTCTTTCTTTTAATATTAGTGATAATTCTAAATAACTTTTTTTGCTGTATATTAACTTATCACGTATATTATATACTTTATAACCCAATAATATTAAAGTATAAGATTTAAATTTGAATTTTAATGTTGTTAGTAAGAAAAACACTATCGCAAGAATTATTAACTTTATATTTATATTCATTTTATCATGAATAATTAAAAAAGTTAATATGATACTAAGAATTAAATAAATATAATCAATTTTTTTTACAGATATTATCTCCTTTTGAGAACAGACAAAAACGTTTGTCGGCTCTTCTAATCCTTGTTTTATAATACCAATAAAACATAATATTAATAAAATAATTATCAAAACTACATTTTCAATATCCTGTTTAATAAATGAATAAATAAGTAAAAAAAAATAAAGAGGTATAAATGAACAGATACAATAACTTAAATAGTTATAAACTCTTTTCATAGATTATACCTCCTGATACTTAGCGTTTACTCTTAGGTTTAGACAAAATCTCCGAGAAAATTATATCATTTATAATTTTTTCTTTATCCATAATGCTTGAATTTGATAAAATTTCTTTTTCTTTATCAACTATAACTCTATTTTGTCTTTGAATAGTTCTATTATAATTCATACTATCCTTTTCATCAATAGTAATATCGCTTTTTATTAAATTTTTTTTATTTTGTCTTTGTCCTTTAACTTTACTTTTTGAGACTTTTTTACGTTCGGTCTTCTTATTTTCTTTTTTAAAACTATTAATAGTTAAACCAATCACAAATATTATAATAGAAATAATTACAGAATTCATAACTAAACTCTTTTCCTTGTATTTTTTCTATTCAAATATTCTTTTGCTATAAGTCCTCTTACAATATTTTCTTTAGAATAGACCAGCTTTTTAGAATATACTTCTTTGGATAACCGAGTATTATTTATCGGCTCGAACAAAGTCTTTTTAGTTTCATTATGTTTTTTATTATAATATTGTTCATATTTATTTAAAGTTCTCTGTTGTTGTAAAGTTTTTCTTTTTATAGTAGCAACTTCTTTTTTAGGCTCTCTATTTGTATTAGGTAAATTCTGCCTACTCAGTGATTTTTGAGCATCATATCCACTTCTAATCTTTTTAATTTCTTCAATTGTTTTCAGAGCAAATTCTCTGGCTCTATCAAGTTCAATCTGTTTAGAATTATTTAAACGTTTTTTATATTTTTTACTATCTGATAAAAATACGGCAGCAAAAATAATTAATATAACAATAAATATTATAGGTACAGCGAAGAGTACAAATGTCATACTACTACCCCCTCTGTTTCTTTATTATTTATTTTCTGTTGCTTCCGGTTGTGACATTCGTTTTATTGAATCTCTCATTCCGGTATCAGCCTCTAGGTTTTTATAATTCATGTAATCCATAACCCCAAGATTACCTTCTTGGAACGCTTTTGCCATTGCAAGCGGTAATTCCGCCTCTGCTTCAACCACTTTAGCACGCATTTCTTGAATTCTTGCTTTCATTTCTTGTTCAGCCGCTACCGCCATAGCACGACGTTGCTCTGCTTTTGCTTGGGCAATATTCTTATCTGCAATCGCTTGTTCTGTTTGAAGATTTGCACCTATATTTTGACCGATGTCAACATCAAGAATATCAATCGATAAGATTTCAAATGCAGTCCCCGCATCAAGGCCTTTATCAAGAATTGTTTTAGAAATTCTATCCGGATTTTCCAAAACAACAGTATGTGACTCGGAAGAACCAATGGTAGAAACTATACCTTCACCTACACGGGCAATAACCGTTTCCTCTCCTGCTCCCCCTACTAAGCGTTCTATATTAGCACGAACGGTAATTCTAGCTTTTGCTTTTACCTCAATACCGTTAATCGCGACACCTGCAATATATGGTGTTTCAATAACCTTAGGATTAACACTCATTTGAACAGCTTGGAGTACATCACGTCCTGCAAGGTCAATCGCAGCACAACGTTCAAACGTTAAACTAACAATATTGGCACGATGAGCAGCTATAAGGGCATTAATTACCCTATCGACATTCCCTCCTGCTAAGTAATGACTTTCCAATTGATTAATAGTCACATCAAGCCCGGCTTTATGTGCTTTAATCATCGGATTGATAACACGACTTGGAATAACACGTCTTAGACGCATTCCTACCAATGTAAAAATGCTAACTTTTACACCGGCCGCTATAGCACTAATCCACAATCCCAACGGAAAAAATGTAAAAAATATTGATAATACAATAAGTACTATAACTAAAATTATACCTGTAAAAATTAATTCCGGCATAATACGCCCTCCTTATATTATAAAATTATTTTTTTCTCACTACGATACGCATACCTTCAACATGCGTAACTTCAATAATATCACCTTTTTTAATAAAATCTCCATCGGTAACCACATCAAACTTTTCATCATTCAATACAGCTGTCCCGGCAGGTCTTAAGTCAGTATATGCTACTAAACTTTTTCCAAGTAATTCCGCTCTGCTTTCCATAGCTACATAACCGTCTTTTGTTGTAATAGCATCCTTTAATACTAACGCATTTAAAAATACTAACTTTTTGTTCAATATATGTCTATTAAATATGTACAAACCAATAAATAATATTATCGCTATAACCATAATAAATGTAACGCTATAAGTAGCGTTGTTGATATAAATTATCGCACTTATCAAAGTTATAATTCCTATCGTTCCTATTATTCCGCCCGGAACAAACATTTCTAAAACAACAAGAGCTATTCCACTTAAAAACATCACTAAAACAAATATATTTATATCTGTATTATATGAATGTAAAGCTATATAAACTGCCAAACTAAGAATAGATATTATTCCATAAAGATTAAATTTCTTTGAAAATAATTGTTGACAAAATGTAAGTGACATTAATATTAAAAGGATCCAATCAAGATACAAATACATATTTTCCATTTTGATTACCTCAGCTTATCATATTCTTTTTCTAAATAATCCAACAGTGCTTTTCTTGAAAAAATATTTCCATGCCCCGGTATAGCAAACTCAAAATCTAAGCCTTGAATTTTGTCAATGTAATTTCTTAATTTTTCTTTATTATAACTTATAGGTTTTGTGTAATAATTTTTGGCATGACTATCACCTAAAAATAAAACTTTTTCACCAGGAACATAAACAATAAAAGCATCATTAGAATGAGAATTATCACTATATAAACAAGTGATTTTATCATTTCCGATATTAATAATAATATCACCGGATTTTGGAATATCAGGTATCCTTATTTTTACTTGACAATTTTCATATACTTTTTCAAAAACATCTGCACTATATCTTATTTCCGCTCCGTTTTTCACCCTTTTTTCAATGCTGGCAATATCCCAACTAAGTTTTGATAGCTCTATAAGAGCTTCTTTAGCCTTAGTTGTTGCAATAACCGGCATATCCAAATAACTTGCACCGAAACTATGATCCCAATGATGATGAGTTAATATTACGTAACTTGGCATTGGTAAATTTTCTTTTTTTAAATCATTTAAAAATTCTTTCACCTGCTTTGGACCGTTTCCTGCATCTATCATCACGGAAAAGTTATCTCCTCTTATATAGCCAAGTGCAGGTTCTAAATACATATACCTTTGTTTCGAGTAATATATTCTATCTGAAAATTTTATTAACATACCTGTTTACTTCCTTGAAATGATAACCTTATTATAGCATAATTTATTTTTCTAGTAAACATTTTCAAATTTACACAAACTGTATTAATCTAACGTATTGTCTATTTATATAAATTTTACACTTAAAATCCTAATAATATTATAACTAACATAAATAATATCCGACAATAACTTATAATATAAAGTTAAAAGATAAAAAGAGAGCGACTCAAAAATCGTGATTTCATTAAAAATTGATTTTTTCGAGTCGCTCCGTATAATTTTTTAGATATGGAGATGGCGGGATTTGAACCCGCGTCCAAAAACACCTCCCCTTAGTTTCTACATGTTTAGTTTATCTATTGAATTTAATTTTCTACATAAGCCGATAAACAGGCAATAGAAAACGAGTTTGATTTATCTCTTAATAAACTTTACAAACGGAAAAGTATATTCGTAGACTGCTATTTAATGAACCGATTAACATTGCCGCAGTCGAACAAAGTAACCAGCCTTTAGCCTATTAAGCTGCTAAAGCGTAATTTGTTTTTTCGCCAGTTATATTTAACTGAGTGTGTTGTTAAAGAAGTCAACCCTCCTACATGCCGCCAAGAAGACCAGTATCCCTGTCGAATCCTAAACATCCCCTAACTGATGCTATTATTCTATCATAATTTTTAAAATATGTAAAACTTTATTAATTTTTATGCTATAATTATCTTAACTATTTATTTGGAGGTTTCTTATGCAAACATTAATAAATAAACTACGCCCCCAAAAAATTAATGACATAATAGGTCAGAGTCATCTTATTGGGGAAAATAAAGTTCTCACTAAAATAGTTGACAGCAAAAAGATGTTCTCTTTTATCTTATACGGCCCACCCGGAACCGGGAAGACATCTATCGCTTCTGCTCTAGCAAACGAACTTGACTATAAATTCAAAATACTTAATGCTGTGAATTGCACAAAAAAAGATTTGACAACCGTTATTGAAGAATCAAAACGTTTTAAAAAAGTTATTTTGCTATTAGATGAATTTCATAGACTTACCAAACCGATGCAAGATATACTCTTACCGGAAATTGAGTATGACAATATTTATGTTATTGGTTGTACCACCAATAACCCTTATCATACTGTTAATCCTGCAATTCGCTCCCGTCTAATTATTTTTGAATTAAATCCGATTTCTGAAGAAAATATTTATAATCATTTAAAAAAAATATCAGCAGATAGAGAATTATTTTCTAAAAATCTTAATATAGATGATAATGTTTTTAGAACTATCTCACTTAATTCCGCCGGAGATTTACGATTTTCTTTAAATGTATTAGAAATACTATATAATCTGTCTGATGAAAACTCTCATATAACTAAAGAAGATCTTTTAAATCTTTCTTTGGGACATAATACCCATTATGACGCTGACGGAGATAGTTTTTATGATATAATAAGTGCCTTTCAAAAATCAATTCGTGGTAGTGATGTTCAAGCATCTCTATATTACTTAGCCTTATTAATCGATAGCGGTGACTTAGATACTATTTATCGTAGAATGACCGTTATCGCTTATGAAGATGTTGGGCTTGCCAATCCTAATATCGGTGCATTTGTTCACTCTGCTATAGAAAGTGCAAAAATGCTTGGGCTTCCTGAAGCACGTATTCCTCTTGCCAATGCTGTTATTCAATTAGCACTGTCAATAAAATCAAATAGTGCTATCACAGCAATTGATAATGCACTAACAGAAATTAAAAATAATCCAAAATTTGTTATTCCTACACACTTAAAAGATAATCACTACAGCGGAGCTGAAAAGTTAGGTCATGGCGTAGGATACAAATATCCACACAACTCTCCTAATGGATATATTAAACAGCAATACTTACCTGATAACTTAGTAGGTGCAGAATTTTATTCTCCAAAATTAAATAATAAAAATGAACAAAATCTGGCACAATATAAAAAATTTGTAGATAATTCCAAATAAAAAATTAGAAAGTTGAGATAATAATACAGCTTCCGGCAAAAAATATTTGAATTTTATTTTAGAACAGTTATCATCACTGGAAAATATAAAATATCGTGAAATGATGGGTGAGTATATTTTGTATTACAAAGATAAAATTGTTGGCGGAATATATGATGACAGATTGCTCGTTAAACCCATAAAATCGGCTATAAATTATATGGAAAATTAAAATATAAATTACCATATGCTAATGGAAAAAATGATATTAGTAGATAACGTAGATAATAAAGAATATTTATCAGGATTGTTTGATGTTATGTTTTATGAATTACCCGCTCCGAGAAACAAAAATAAAGGATAAAATCTATATCAAATAAAATTAATAAAACATAACTTCACTTTGTATTCAACTGCATTACAAAAAGAGTTAGTCATTTTAAAAAAGGACTAACTCTTTTACCTATTCTCCTAAAATTTTCACTTCACATTCCAATTTAACACCGGAATTTTTTAGAACTTCTTCTTGAACTTTTTTTATTAAATTTTTATAATCTTCACAAGTTGCATTACCGATATTCACCATAAAACCTGCATGTTTTTTAGACACTTGTGCCCCGCCGACAGTTACCCCCTGTAAATTTGCATCTTGAATTAACTTCCCTGCAAAGTAACCAACCGGTCTCTTAAATACTGAACCGCATGAAGGATATTCGAGCGGTTGTTTTTCACCTCTTAACTTATTCAATTCATCAACTTTGGCGATTATATCATCTTTATTACCTTTAGTCATTTTAAAATATACTTTTGAAATAATTTCTTTTGTTTCTTGAATAGTAGAATGTCGATAACTAAAATTCATTTCATTATTTGAATAAACTTTTTTATTACCGTTTCTATCAAAAACTTCTACCTTTAAAACAACATCTTTCATTTCACCACCATAGGCTCCCGCATTCATAAATATTGCGCCTCCTATGCTACCGGGTATTCCACACGAAAATTCTAAATTTGTCAATGAGTTTTTTATACAAAAATCTGTAAGTTCTTTTAAAGTTACACCAGCATAACATGATATTATATCATTATGTAGCTCTATAGCAGTCATTTCACTAGTTATAACGACTATACCTTTTATTCCGTTATCAGAAATAAGAACATTAGAACCGTTTCCAAGAACAGTTAACTCTACTTTATTTTTGTTACTGAAGCGAATAACATTTTGAAAGTCTTTCTCACTTTTTACTTTTACAAGTATTTGAGCATTTCCTCCGGTTTTTGTAAAGCTATACTTCCTTAAAGGTTCATTTTCCAATACTTCACTATCACTTAATAATTTTCTTAATTTATCTACTTCTATCATCTACTCTAACCTTCTTTAAAATTTCACCAATAAATTTTGCTTTTTCATTTGAATACTCTTTAAATGATAATTCTAAACATCTTTTCTTAAAGTCATTATACTCTACTTTTATATTATCATAAGAAAGTAATTCTATACTTTTCAAAAAATCGTTATAAATATTCGTATTTCTTTGAACGACATATAAAACAACATCGTAATTCATACTAAAATAATCAGTAAGACGTGCATATTTTATAACACCCTTGATGCTATTGTGAGCTATTCTATGATAATTTATATTATTTAATCTCTTTTCATCAAAAGTTGTTATTTCATGTAAATTTTCTACTATGACCAAAATATCGACAATATTTTCTCCTAATACATTTGTCATACTGGTTGCTCCGATATGTTTAAACTCACAGCTAGGCATTTTGGGAATTGCTTTTATTTTTTTTATTTCAGCATAAAACAATTCCTTGTATTGTTTCCCATTACTTATATTTTCAATTCGTACAATTCTTTTGTTCATTAAAATTTATCCAATCACCTATTTCAAATACTTATCCATTATACTTTCTTATTTCGATAATGTAAAGTTAAAAAGTATTAATAAATATCTAATAACTAAATAAAATAATCAGTATATGTGGATAAACAGTAAATTAGCAATAAATATTTTAAATGGAAAATTGTACCTAATTTTTACTTATATGTTTAACTTTTTCTAAAATTAATTCTAATTTGCTTTCTAATTTTTACTGCATTCTTTATAACAAAAACACTCTCCAGTATGATCATTTAACATTCCTATAGCCTGCATAAAACTGTAAATAATCGTACTTCCGACAAAAGTAAAACCACGTTTTTTCATATCTCTACTAATCTTATCCGATAAATCACTGGTGCTCGGCACTTCACTACTATTGTTAAAATTATTTTGTATTGTTTTATAATCTGAAAATTTCCAAATATAATTATCAAAAGTTCCAAATTCTTTTTGTATTTCTAAAAATGCTCTAGCATTTTTTCTAACACTGTAAATTTTTAATTTATTTCTAATTATACTTTCATCCTGACGTAAATTTTCTAAATATTCATCTGAGTAATTTGCACAAATCTTATAATCAAAGTTATTAAAAGCACGTTTAAAATTTTCTCGTTTTTTTAAAATTAATGACCAGCTAAGGCCTGCTTGCATTCCTTCTAACACCAAATATTCAAAAAATTCTCTTTCATTATGTGTAGGTCTACACCATTCATTATCATGATATAAAATATCTAATTCATTCTTCGCCCATAAACATCTATTTTTCATCTTCTTTTTCCTTTATTAAATTATCATTTACTATTCTTAGCAGCTTTGTAAGACGTCTAATATTATAATTATCTTTTTTATCAACTTCTAAATAGAAACCATCTTTTGCAACAATTTTAACATCTCTATATACGTTTAATGCCGTAAATAACTCCTTACCGTTCAAACTATTAAAAATATCTTTATTAAAGGTAATCACTACCTTATTAGCGAGCTCTTTTATACTTTCTACATAAGTATCTTTAGCTATTATACGAAGATAACATATATCAATAAGATTTTCCACTTCACTTCCGAAATCTGAAAATCTATCAATTAAATCTTCTACCACTACTTCTATTTCTTCAAATGTTTTTGCATTGTTTAATCGTTTATAAAAATCAATTTTATCTCCGTCACTATTAATATATTCTTTAGGAATAAAAGCATCAACGTTTAATTTTATTTCTACATTATCCTTTTCTACTTCAAATATATCTGTTTTAATTTTTGGAGCTGTTTCTTTTATAATATTTTTATAGTATGCAATATCTTGATTTTTATCTCGGGATAAAATCGGTTCTAATATTTCTTTTTTCAACATAAGTTCCTGCTCCAGCATTTGCGAGTATAGTGTATAACCTACCGAATCAATAAAGCCGTGTTGCCGTCCCCCCAGTACATCTCCGGCACCTCTGATCGATAAGTCTTGCATAGCTATTTTAAAACCGCTACCTAATGTTGTAAAGTTTTTTATCGCTGATAACCGTTTTTCTGAAGATTCTGTTAAGGATTTAAAAGGTTTGTACATTAAATAAGCATATGCTTCTCGTGTACTTCTTCCTACTCGTCCACGCAATTGATATAGTTGACTTAACCCAAATTTGTCCGCATCTTCTACTATTAAAGTATTAACATTCGGAATATCAATACCTGTTTCTATTATAGTAGTTGTTATTAAAACATCGTATTTTTTATCGATAACATCTGCCATTATATTTTCCAATTCTTTTTGACTCATTCTTCCATGTGCAAAAGCGATATTTACATCCGGAAGCATTTCTTTTAGTTCAAGATATTTTTCATCAATAGTTTCTACCCTATTATAAACGTAAAAAATTTGACCTCCTCGTGCCACTTCATTCAAAATCGCCTCTTTTATTATCATTTTATTTTCAGCTGCAACAAAAGTTTGAATGGGCTGACGTTCTCTCGGAGGTGTTTCTATTACCGACAAATCCCTTATTCCTATTAAGCTCGTATGTAATGTCCTTGGTATAGGGGTTGCACTTAGAGTTAGTACATCAACCGTATTTTTCAAATATTTTATTTTTTCCTTATGTTTTACGCCAAAACGTTGTTCTTCGTCTATTATTAATAACCCTAAATCACGATACTTAAATTTATCGTTAAGAAGTTTATGCGTGCCTATTATAATATCAATCTGCCCCTCTTCAAGTCTTTTAACAATTCGGGTTATATCTTTGATTGTATTAAACCTACTTACAACTTCAATATTAATTGGAAAGTTTTCAAATCTTGTAACAAAATTTTCATAATGTTGCTCAGCCAACAAAGTTGTCGGAACTAAAATAGCAACTTGCTTATTGTCCATAACCGCTTTAAACGCTGTCCGCATAGCAACTTCCGTCTTCCCAAATCCAACATCACCACACAAAAGTCTATCCATAGGACGCTCTTTTTCCATATCCCGTTTTATTTCTTCCGTTGCTTTTATTTGATCGTCAGTCGGAATAAAATTAAAATCAGCCTCAAACTCACCTTGTTCAATGCTATCTAAACTAAAAGCATAACCTTTATTTAATTCTCGTTTAATATATAATTTTATTAAATCTTCTGAAATATCTTCAATTTCTTTTTTAACTTTTGACTTAACTTGTTGCCATTTTTTAGTACCAAGTTTATTTAATGCCGGCTTTCTATTATCAGTAGAGGCTGTATATTTCTGGATATAATTCATATTATGAATATCAACATAAATTATATCTCCACCATCATAAATTATTTTTAAAAAATCTTTGTACACGCCACCGACTTCAACATTTTCTATACCTTTATATAATCCTATCCCATGACTTACATGAACAATATAATCCCCAATATTTAATTCTTGGTAATTTCTTATTTTTTCAGAATTTTTATATTTGAAATTGATTCTACGTTTTTTCTTACCTTCTTTTACAAAAAGTTCATAAGGTGTAAGTAATAATATTTTATCTTTACTATCTTCAAAACCTTTCAGATTAAATTTATTTATATCTACAAATATCTTACCTTCTTTTATTCCATAGTAAATATCATCATAAAAGTGATTATCAAAAAGTATTTTTTCTATATAATTTTTTTGTTTTTGATTATTCAAAGAAATAATAACCTTATATTTATTATTTAATTTTTCTCTAATTTCTTTAACTAAAAACTCTTCATTTGCGTAATAAGTCAAATCTATAACATCTAAATTATAATTTTTTTCAATTATTTTATCACTTAACTTTAAATTTGACAGATAATACTTCGTTGTATTAATATTTAATAATTTTTCGAAAGCAATATTATCAATAATATCTTGAAAAATATAATTTCTATTCATCTCCGATAAATTTACCAAAAAATATTCTTTAAGATTTTCTTGTTTTTCTACTATTTTATTATAATTATCAAAGAAAATTATACTATCCTCGGGTAGGTAATCTATTACACTGTATGTTTTATCATAAATTAAATTTGAAAAATTTTCTAATTCACTAAAATCATTTGTTGCCTGATATAGCTCTATCTTTTGATTAAGGTACTCACTAATTTCTTTATAATTTTCTTTTTTATGTAAAACTTTGTCGTCCAATTTTTTCACTATATTATTAATAACCATATTTTTTTCTCTGTTGGTTAAAAAGAAATCGCTAGTTGGATAAATATAGGTTTTTTCCTGCTTTTTTAATGATTTTTGCGTAACAATATCAAACTCTCTTATACTGTCTAATTCATCATCAAAAAAATCTAACCTGATTGGATTATTACTTAACGGACTAAATACATCAACAATACTCCCACGTTTAGAAAATTCTCCGACTACATCAACGCTATTAACTCGATTATATCCCATATTAACTAATCTTTTTTGAAGATCTTCAAAAGAAATAACGGTATTAAGTGTAATTTCAAAACTATTATTTTTAAAATCCTCCGGTTTTTTTATAGTTCTATATATTGCTTCTATCGGAATAATAATAATGCTGGGAATATTATTTACAAGATTTTCCAACACTTGTATTGAATTTTGAATCAAATCATTACTTTTAGTTACAAAACGTTTTAGCACATCAATTTCCGGATATAAATAAGTTTCTTCTTCGAACTCACTTATTAATGAAAAAATTTCTTCTGCTTCCGCTTTCCCTTGAGTGAATACTATGGTCATCTTTTTGTTTTTTTCAAATTCATTAAAAATTTGTAATGCTTTTGTAGTAATATTATGACCATAAATTCCTATATTTTTATAACGTTTATCAAAATTTAAATCTACAATTTCAAATAAATTTTTAAGTAACATTTCATCCTCCTTTTTACAAAAATTTTTACACGGCAAATAGGGTGTGGATCTAAAATCGTAACTTTATAGAAATCAATCTATAGATCTACCCCTACATAATATTTTAAACATAACATATATAAATATTTTATAGTAAGAAAGTTTTATACAAATTATTTGAAAAATGAAACACTTTAACACTAAAATAATTAACAGTTCTTCATTATATATAAAATTCTGTATATAATCTGCATTACTTTCCAATAAATTACATTACTATGTTACTTATTTTTGAAATACTTTCGATACTTTAATTATAATAATTCTTTTTAGTTATACTTATTCATTAATTCTACTATATTCATTTTTGAAAAATCTTCTATAGCATCAATGCTTTTTTTATAAATTTTTTCTATTTCATTCATTTCTTCTTTTGAAAATTTCCCGAGTACATAGTCAACAACTTTCATTGGAGGTGTCGGTCTATCTATCCCAATCTTTAACCTATTAAAATTTTCGGTGCCTAAATGTGAAATAATACTTTTTATACCGTTATGCCCACCGCTACTTCCTTTTGCCTTCAATTTAAAACTTGCTGTTTTAGTATCTAAATCATCATAAACTACAAGTATATCATCTATATCTATTTCAAAATAATCATAAAATTTCCTTAAAGCCTCACCTGATAAATTCATATAAGTTGTCGGCTTTATTAATAAATACCTTATCCCGTTATAATAAGCAACCGTATAATCAGCATTAAATTTATTTTTATCAAAACTGACTCCCCAGTTTTTTGCTAATTCATCTAAGATCATAAATCCTATATTATGTCTTGTATTTGCATATTGTTTACCGGGATTTCCAAGCCCAACAATTAATTTCATTTTTTCTCCTTTCTTAATTAATATTTAAAAAGGCAACGAATTCGCTGCCTTTTTTTAATCTTCAAAAACTTTATATTAATCAAAAAGAACACTTACCGGTTCGTTGTGATGAATTCTATAAATTGCTTTAGCAATCAATTCACCGACACATAACGGAACCATTTTATCTAATTTTTTCTCTTCCGGTATATGAATTGTATTTGCATATACCAACTCTTTAATTGGAGAATCCTCTATTCTTTCCAACGCTTGCCCACTTAATACAGCATGCGAACAACTTGCATACACCTCTTTTGCACCCATATTTTTAAGTGCTTTAGCTCCCAGTGTAATAGTTCCTGCCGTATCTATAATATCATCTATAAGAATACACGTTTTCCCTTCGATATTACCTACAATATTCATTACCTCCGCAACGTTCGGTTTAGGTCTTCTTTTATCTATTATAGCTATCGGCGTATTCAACGAATCCGCTAATTTTCTGGCACGTGTAACTCCTCCATGATCGGGGGAAACAACAACAACATCGTCCATATCCGTTAACTTGTTTTTAAAATATTTCGCAATAATCGGTACTGCCATAAGATGATCTACCGGAATATCAAAGAAACCTTGAATTTGAAGTGCATGTAAGTCTAAGGCAATTACTCTGTCAGCTCCAGCTACTTCTAAAAGATTAGCTACCAATTTAGCAGTAATCGGTTCTCTACTTCTCGCTTTTCTATCTTGTCTTGCATATCCATAATATGGAATTACTACATTAATAGTATCTACAGAAGCACGTTTTAAAGCATCAATCATAATTAAAAGCGTCATTAAATTGTCATTTACAGGTTCACTTGTTGATTGAATAACAAATACCTCACAACCTCTAACACTTTCTTCAATATTGATAGAAACCTCCCCATCGCTAAACTTTTTAACACTACATTTACTAAGTTCCACCCCTAGTGAATTTGCAACTTGTTTTGCCAGTGGAATATTAGAATTCAATGAAAATAGCTTCAACGGTTTATCTACAAGCATTTTAAATATTCTCCTTAAATTTGGTTCGATATAGTAATACAGCCGTATCCCTCTATAATTATAGCACAAATAATTTCGATTTTCTACCTAAACCCCGAACTTAATTTCAATTCATTTGTTTTGATTTCAATTTATCATATGTTAAAATATTTCTATAAAAATTGAGAAACTATCATCTCTACAAATCTAATTATAAAGGAGCTCTTAATGGATAAAATTTTTGAACTTATTGAAAAAGAAAAAGATCGTCAAAATACAAATATTGAACTCATTGCTAGTGAAAATTTTGTTTCAGAAAATATACTAAAAGCAACCGGAAGTATTCTTACCAATAAATATGCCGAGGGTTATCCCGGAAAAAGATATTATGACGGCTGTGAAGTTATTGATGAAATAGAAACTCTTGCTATTGAAAGACTAAAAAAATTATTTAATGCTGAATTTGTCAATGTTCAAGCTCATTCCGGTTCTAGTGCTAATATTGCAGTTTACATGGCTTTACTAAATCCGGGGGATACTGTTCTTGGTATGAGCATGGATTCGGGAGGACATTTAACACATGGTAGTCGTGTAAACTTCTCCGGAAAAATATTTAATGCTATCTCCTATGGCGTCACTAAAGATACTCATCTTATCAATTATGATGAAGTGTTAAAACTTGCAAAAGAGTATAAACCTAAAATGATTATAGCCGGGGCGAGTGCTTATTCTCGTATAATAGATTTTAAAAAATTTAGAGAAATTGCCGATGAAGTCAATGCTTACTTAATGGTTGATATGGCTCATATCGCAGGGCTTGTTGCTACTAAATTACATCCTTCTCCATTACCTTATGCTGACGTTGTAACTTCTACCACACATAAAACTCTTCGTGGCCCTCGTGGAGGAATTATATTAACCAATAACGAAAAAATAGCTACTAAAATCAACAAAATGATTTTCCCGGGAGCCCAAGGCGGTCCGTTAGAGCATATTATTGCAGCAAAAGCAATCTGCTTTAATGAGGCTTTACAACCATCATTTAAACTTTATCAACAACAAGTTCTAAATAACATGAAAGCTATGGTTAAAACTTTTAAACAAAATAATATTCCTGTTGTAAGTAACGGAAGTGATAATCACCTTTGTTTAATAGATACCTTTACTACTTACGGTATTAACGGTCATGATGCCAGTGATTTACTAAGTAAAGCATATATCACATGTAACAAAAACGGTATCCCGTTTGATACGTTACCGCCGGCAAAAACAAGCGGACTTCGTTTAGGTACAGCGGCTATGACTACTAAAGGGTATGTTGAAGAAGATTTTATTGAAATCACCAACATTATCTGCAACTTACTGAAAAATGGAAAAAGCTATCTCCCAGCAGCTCAGTTGGAGGTAAAAAAAATAACAAGTAAAAAAAGAAAAGAATTTAGATAAATCTATCCGTTACCATAAGTCAATTTTATTGTATTTTTACACAATTTTTTATATTAATTATACACTTTTTTATTTAGAAAAAATATAGTATAATTACACTACAATCGAAAATTTATTTTTTAATGGAGAATAACGATGACTAATAAAAAAATGAATGTTGAAAGTTTTAACCTTGATCATACTAAAGTAGTTGCACCTTATATTAGGCTTGTTGGAGTATATAGCGGAGAAAATGGTGATAAAATATATAAATATGATATTAGATTTTGCCAGCCGAATAAAGAACATTTAGCAATGCCAAGCCTTCATTCTCTTGAACATTTAATTGCAGAATTAATTCGTAATCACCTTGATAATGTTTTGGATTTTGGACCAATGGGTTGTCAAACAGGGTTTTATTTATCAGTAATAAATAATGATAGCTATGAGGCGGTAGTAGAAGCTCTTACCAAGACGTTGGAAGATGTTCTTGTTGCTACTGAAGTCCCGGCTTGCAATGAAATACAATGCGGCTGGGCAGCTTCTCACTCCCTAAAAGGCGCTAAGCAAGAAGCTATAAAATTCCTAGATAAAAAATCTGAATGGAAAAACGTATTTGGTAAGTAATAAATTTATTTTTTAAAATATTATAAAATAAAAATCGAAGATTAGAAAATTTTTCTATCCTCGATTTTTATTTTATTTAGCCGCTAAACTACGAATAGCATTTCTGTCCAACTCAATTTCTACTTTAGGTGCTATTCTTACCTTAACTGTCAGTGTTCCTACTTCTATTATATCTCCGTATATCCCGGCGAATGTGACGATTCTGTCACCTTCTTTTAAAGAATCCTGTAATAATTTTAATTCTTTATTTCGTTTTGATTGCGGTCTTATCACTATAAAATACATAAAACCAAATAATGCAACTATCATTATTATATTAATATATTGACTTGGCATATTTTTTACCTCCGAATTTCTGTATATGTTTATTCTACTATAATGTTTTAAAAAAATAAACTATAAATATTAGTATTATTAGAAATTTTTAGGATTTTCCTGATTTAAACCATATTTTTCGAAAAATTCTTCTTTATAATCTAATAATCTATCTTCCATAATTGCCTTACGAATATTTTTCATCATATTAATTAAAAAATGTATATTATGTGTTGATGTAAGCCTTGCTCCAAATATTTCATCTGCTTTAAATAAGTGGCGAAGATATGCCTTAGTATAATTTTTACAACAATAACAATCACACTCCGAATCCAGCGGGGTAAAATCTTCCGCATATTTTGCATTTTTTACAACAACTCTTCCCTGCGACGTCATACATGTTCCATTTCGTGCAATACGCGTAGGTAATACGCAATCAAACATATCAACACCACGTAATACACCCTCAAACAACGCATCAGGAGATCCTACACCCATTAAATATCGTGCCTTATTTGTAGGTAATAACGGTGTTAGATATTCTAATACCCTATACATTTCATGCTTAGGTTCCCCAACTGAAAGCCCTCCAATTGCATATCCCGGAAAATCTAAACTCACTAAATCCTTTGCACTTTGTTTTCTTAAATCATCGTATCCTGCACCTTGCACAATCCCAAAAATACTCTGCGTTTTCGGATTTTTATGTGCTTTTAGACAACGTTCTGCCCAACGTGAAGTTCTTTCAACAGATTGTCTAATATATTTATAATCATGATTAAAATCAGGACATTCATCAAATGCCATCATAATATCAGAACCAAGTGAATTTTGAATAGCCATAGCTTTTTCAGGAGATAAAAATAATTTTTCACCCGATAGATGATTTCTAAAATGAACTCCTTCTTCTTCTATTTTTCTTAAATCACTTAATGAAAATACTTGAAATCCTCCTGAATCGGTTAAAATACTCCCATCCCAATTCATAAATTTATGAAGACCTCCGGCTTTTTCTACTATACCCTCTCCGGGTCTAAGCCATAGATGATATGTATTGGATAAAATAATATTTGCTCCCATACTTTTAACTTCTTCCGGCGACATTGCTTTAACTGTTGCCTGTGTCCCTACCGGCATAAATACCGGAGTTTCAAAACTACCATGCGGAGTATGAACTATACCAAGTCTTGCTCCTGACTGTTTACAAGTTTTAATATGCTCATACCAAACTGCATTTTCTCTTACATCTCTCATTACATAATCCTTTCTCAAACATCATATTATCATCATCGCATCTCCAAAACTAAAGAAACGATATTTATTGTCCACTGCAATCTTATATAATTCTAACACTTTTTCTCTGCTATAAAATGCACTAACCAACATTATTAGTGATGATTTCGGCAAATGAAAGTTAGTTATCAAACCGTCTACACATTTAAACTCAAATCCCGGATAAATAAATATATTTGTCCATCCGGAAGCCGCAACTATCTTTCCATTATTATCTCTAGCAATAGTTTCTAAAGTTCTTGTAGAAGTTGTTCCAACCGAAAAAACTTTATTACATCTTTTTTTTGTTTCATTGATTATATTTGCAGTTTCTTCATCAATTGTATAATATTCAGAATGCATATCATGATCTTCAATATTTTCAGTCACAACCGGGCGAAATGTTCCAAGACCTACATGAAGCGTCAAATAAGCAATATTTACACCTTTTTCTTTTATTTTTTTCAACAATTCTTCTGTAAAGTGTAACCCTGCCGTTGGAGCCGCTGAACTGCCGATTTCTTTTGAATAAACCGTCTGATAACGTTCTTTATCAATTAATCTTTCTTTTATGTACGGTGGCAGTGGCATTGTTCCCAGTTCATCAAGACGTTCTTGAAAAATTCCCTCATAGCTAAACTTAAAATACCTAAAGCCATCATCCATTACTTTGATACACTCCGCTTCCATAACTCCGTCACCGAATGAAACAATACTTCCTATTTTTATTCTTTTGGCAGGTTTTACTAAACACTCCCAAATATTATGTTCTTTAGTTTTTAAAAGTAGTACCTCAATAGCTGCACCGGTTCCTTTTTTCTCCCCATATAAGCGTGCCGGCATTACACGGGTATTATTAAGAACTAATGTATCTCCGGGATTAAAATAATCTATAATATCAGAGAATACCTTATGTTTATAATTATTGTTTTTTCTATCAACCATAAGTAATTTACTAGTATCTCGTTTTAACAACGGAGTTTGTGCTATCAACTCTTCTGGTAAATTAAAATTAAACTCTTCTAATTTCATTTAATATCTCCTTTAAAAGTTACTTTACTATTATAGCTTGAATGTTAAAACTTATCAAGTTAACCATCAAATTTATTTCTTTCTCAAATAAAAAAATAAACCTAAAGTTAAAATTCTAGGCTCTCCTAGAAATACGGGTATGAAATTTTTTCATTTATTAATTTCATTAAAAATAGCTCCCCAAAACTTATCCAAGTTTCGGGGGCTAGTACCTATCCATATTTATTATACAACCCAAAAAACTAATTTAAAGACAAAACTCTAAAAGTAACAGAGCATATTCTTAAACTTTTAGTAAAATTTTCACTTTAAATTAGTTATTTTTATAAATTTTGTTTATCTTCTCTTAAAGATTTAACATGAGCAAGAATATTGGTAACTATACCAAGTCCTATACTAAGAATTAAAAGCGAACTTCCTCCATTACTTACAAAAGGAAGTGGTACTCCTGTCATGGGAATGGAAGCAGTAACCCCTCCAATATTTATAACAGTTTGAACTGATAAAAGTGTTGCAAAACCTATTGCATACATGGCACCAAACGTATTTTTAGATTTAGTCCCCGCAAAAACAGCTTTTCCCACCAATATACAAAGTAACAGAATTACAAATAACACTCCTATAAGACCGAGTTCTTCTGCAATAATTGCTAAAATAAAATCTGTATGAGCTTCCGGCAGATAACCGAGTTTTTGAATAGAGTTTCCTAAACCACGACCCACTAAGCCACCATTACCAAACGCTATATAGGAATTTATTACCTGATCGGCCGCTGCACTAAGATTCTCTGAAAAAGGATTCAAAAATACCTTTATCCGATTAGTTCTATATGAGCTTCCGGAAAACAACCCTGTAATAAATAAAATACCTATTAACATGACACTCGCCAATAATGCAAGTGTTATAATTTTCCTAATATTTTTAAAATTCATATTGGAACAAAGCGCCATAATTCCAACAACACTAAGAGTTATTAAAACCATTCCGGTATCATTTTGAGCAAATATAACCGCTGTTAAAAATAACGGTATTCCAAAAATATTAATTAACTCACTGCTTGTTAAGACTTGTCTTAATTTTGTCTTTCTTGTTTCTAAAATAAATGCCATATAAATAATAATAAATAGTTGTGCTAAAGTTGACGGTTGAAAACTAAATGCCCCTAATCTTATCCATGATCTTGCACCATTTATACTTGGTAATGCAAACGGAATTAATAGTAATCCTAAAATAATGAACTGCCCATATTTTAATAAATTTTTACTTCTAAAAATTTCGAATGGAATTACTACTGAAAAGATTAAAAACGCCACGTAAGATAATGATGCCCAAATCGCTTGCCTTATTAAAAAATAATTTGCATCTACCGGTATAGACGATGTGAATGTTCCATACTTATTCCCAATCATACTGGCGCTATAAACCATTATACAACTTAAAATAAATAAAATTAATAATGTTAAAGCTACTACAAGATCTAATTTTACATGACGTCGTTCATGTTTTATACTTTGCTGTAATCTTATTATCTTCATAACCTAGTTTGCTTTGCTTTGGTTGTCAACACTGCCATACATCATACCGGCTTTATCTTCAAGATCGGTCAAAATTTTCTTACCTGCCTCCGCAGTGATACACCCTATTTCTACCGCAAGATTTATTTCTTTCGTTAATCCAAAAATTTGTGTATCAATTACATCTTGATATAATGGACATTTTTTTTCACCTTTAACTGAAAGACACGCTTCAATCATATCTTCGATTTTCATAATATCTTCTTCTATTCTCTTTCTAACTTTTATAAATATAAGACTATTTTCCATTTTTCTCACCTATCCTTTCGCTAATTCATAATTCATCTCATGTTTTATAATAGCAATCGCTCTTATAAAATCTTCTTTGGAAATTAATTCTAATCTTTTTAATTCTCTTACTTCATACTCTACCATACTTAAAGTATGCTTTCTATCTTTCATATATATTATTATACCAAAAGATTTTAAAAATTGTTGTAAATCATAAAAATTTATCATCATCTTCACCCTTAATAATTACTAAGTTCTTCCACCAAGTTTTTATATTTCTCAAGATTACTAATTTTTAATGCCTTATCTGCATATTCCTTAGATTTACTATAATTACCTTCTTGTCTTTCTATTAATGCCAATTTGTAATAAAGCGGTGCAAAACTGCTATCAAACTGAATTCCCTCTAAGAATACTTTTTTAGCATCATTAACTGAAAGGTTTGTCATTTTAATCATACCTAACTCATAATATGTAAGTGCCGATTTATTTCTGGAAGTCAATTCTTTTTCTAAATTAAAAATATCCTCATCACTTCTCGGTTTTTCCAACCTTTTATCAATTTTTCTAACTAAGTAAGTATTAACTTTACTTTTTGTATCAATATTAGCAATTTTTACAACTATCCCGGACACCATAATCAATACAAAAGCTATTGATAATATATAAATACTCCTTTTATTCAATAATAATAGTTGCAAAAACACCCCAACTATAAATGAAAAAATATAAAGAGCAACGTTGGTGTTTAGTAGTATAGCACTTCCCAACAAATACACTAATGATAAAGAAACAGCGTACATAAATTGCAAATTATTACTTTTTTTACTTAACTGCGTTAAAAATATAGAACCTAAAACTGCCAGATAAGAAACAACAGGAATATTTAAATCTCCCGAATAACCAAACAGCAAAAACAGATTAAAAATGATAGCTGTAGTTATTAATATTACCGACGATTCACGAATATTCAAATTCTTATTAAATAATAACGATGATACAAAAATACTCACTACTACTATAAATAAGCTCATAAAATCATTAACAACAAAAACACTCGTTATTAACCTATAAAATTGTCCGCTAATAATTCCTTGATAATCATATCCTAAAAATTTATAAATTGAGAAACTTCCGTTACTTGCATAAATACTAACATATTTTAAGAAAAACAATAATAAATAGCATAACGAAATTATGTTAAATTTGACATCAAATACTGTTTTATTTAAAGTTTGTTTTTTGTATAGTTCTACAACTCTGGTTTTATAACGTGATGTATCCGGAGAATCTTCAATAAATTTTAAATCACGTTCTTTCACGAATAGCTTACTATTTTTTTCATTAAATAAAACTCTTTCTATTATCAAATCACTTGAAATTTTATACTTTTTATAATCTGTAATTATCTCATCATATTCCGGTGAAACAAATATTATTTTAATTTTTAAATTTTTCAATTTAAACATTTTTTTCAATCTTGTTTCGTTCCGAATTATATTAGAAATTACACTATCTATTTCAGTTGTTTTAAAATTATTGCTATAAATAAATCTTACCAACTCATTATCATCATTTATTAACCAAACATCTTTCTTCTCCGGACGATAATAAAGTATATTATAATTATATTTAACAATATGCAAATATACTATTTTCCAAAATTTTTTATCATTCATAATATTATACTATTAAAACTTAAATAGACTCGCATCTATTTAAGTTTTATTTTTGCCACTTCTTGTGAAAAATCTACGGTTTCATTTAGTTTTAAAACACTAATATCTTCAACAATATCCATATTTGTAACTACACAAGGGGTAATGATATCTTTTGCTTTTTCTTTTACTAATTCTAAATCATAAGTTAATAATGTTTGACCGACCTCTACTTTATCCCCGGCTGACACTAAAACATCAAATCCTTCACCTTTCATAGATACTGTCTCTAAACCAACATGGATAAGTAACTCTACATCTCCTGTCTTTATTCCGAAAGCATGTTTTGTCGGAAATACTTGGATAATTTCTCCCGAAACCGGTGACAGCAATTTTCCTTCTTCAGGGATAATTGCAAAACCATCACCCATCATTTTCTGTGCAAATACCGGATCCGGAACTTCAGTAATGGCTACTACTTTTCCTTTCATATAAGAATTTATTACTAATTCTTCTGTTTTTTTATCTTCTTTTCCGAATAATTTTGATAAAAATCCCATTTCAATCCTCCGTACTAAAATATTACCCTAATATACCTATTATATACTTTTATATAGCTTTTTTCAATTATTTTTATCAAATTATTTTCAAAACATTATCTCACTTAATCGCAAAAAAACATCTAATTTTTATGGTTGTATAATAAATACGGGGCATGGAAAAAAATCCATACCTCGTATTATTTTTTAATATACAAAAAGACAAATATCCAATATAATTAAAGTGCAAAAAAATAAACTATGAAAGGATATCTGTCATGAATAATTTTAACACAAAAACAAAAGAAATAAAAGAGGGAGAATTCATTAAAAACCTACTACAAATAAAAGATAAAAATATAACTATTGAGAAAACACATAACGAAACTATAAAAAATAATCAAAAGTACTTTGTATTCAAAGGTACCTTAACATATAAACCCAAGAAGTGTGAATGCTGTGGTTGTCTTAATAAAGGTTATACTGTAGTTAAAAACGGCTTTAATGAACTTACTAGAATTAATCTATTAAAAATATCAGGTATCCCTGCTTATTTGGAACTAAGAAAGCAACGTTTCAAGTGTAAAACTTGTAATAAAAAATTTGTAGCTACTACTTCTTTTGTAGATAAATACTGTAGTATTTCTAAAAATGTTAAGTTTTCTATAATGAGTGATTTAGCTGATACTTTATCTTTTAAACAAATAGCCAAAATGAATAATGTATCGGTTAATATTGTTATAAGAACTCTTTATAAATGTAAATCCCATGTAGACATTCTTAACTATAATACCTTACCTGAGTATTTATGCTTTGATGAGTTAAAGTTTACTAAAGATAGTAAAAATGGTATGAGTTTTATTTTTTTAGATGCTTTAACTCATGAGATTATTGATATAGTTGATGGTAGAACTGAGTATATTTTAAATAATTATTTTTCCAGATTTTCTAAAGAGGCTAGAAGTAATGTTAAGGCTATTTGTATTGATATTTATACTCCTTATATGAAGTTGATTAGAAATAAGTTTCCTAATGCTGAAATTGTTATAGATAGGTTTCATATTATTCAAAATGTTAATAGAGAACTTTATTCAAAATGTTAATAGAGAACTTAATAGAACTAGAGTTAAGCTAATGAATATTTACAAAAAACAAAAAGGTATTAATTATACTCTTTTAAAAAATAATTGGAAGTTAATATTAGAAGATGAAAGTAATGTTACTCATGGTAGGTTTTTCTTTAATAGGAGTTTTAGGAGTTTAGTTACTAGACGTGATATTTTAGATTATTTATTAGGATTAGATTGTATATTTAAGGCTAGCTATGAGAGAGTTCAGGATATTAGATATGCAATAAGGTATAGAAATGAGTTGGAGTTTAAAGAATTAATTGAAAAATCTACTATCGATTTATCTGATGGTGTTAGTAAGGCTATTAATACTATGAGAAAACATAAAGGGTATATGCTTAATAGTGTTAGGTATTCTATTTCTAATGGTTCTTTGGAGGGTATTAATAATAAGATAAAGGTTTTAAAGAGAGTTTCTTATGGTTATAATAGCTTTTATAACTTTAGATTACGCATTTTAGTTGTTTCTAGGTTATTTGTTTCTGAGTATAAAAATAATATTTCTTTTAAGGGCGTTTTGAAAAATGCCAAGCAACACTGCATTGCTTAGCATTTTATCCTTATTTTTTCTCATGCCCCGTATTTGACACAGAGCCATTTTTATCAAAGTTAGATGTTAATATTGTCGAAATAACTGTAATTACTTTACATATTATTATCAGTAAGATTATTTATCTCTTTTGCCATTTCTGAAATACTATTTCCTGAATTTGACAAATTATTTGTATATATGAGCAGCATATAGTCTTGATCACCAAATACTATAGCAGTGTCGTGCATATTGGCATCTATTCCGCCATACTTACTCGCTATTTTTTTATCTTGAATACCTTTTTTTATCCATTCACTATCTTTTGTGTCTTGCAAATATTTTAATAATTCAGGGTAGTTATCTCTTTCTGAATATAATTTACTCCATGCTGCCTCCATCATTTTTGGAGTTACTTTATTTTTTTGTGCTTGCGCTACAGGTAGAGAAACACCTAATTGTGCAAAATATTTAGTAAGAACATCGCTGGCTGTCGCACTGTTCCCAATGAGCATTCTGGTAGCTGTATTATCAGAATATTGAATCATATTTTGAATTACATACTCTAATTCATAACTATCCTTTTTAGGTTGATTGGTTATTTCTCCCCCACCTTCTTCTAAAAATTTCTTATTATAATAAATCGGCTTATCTTTAGATATTTCTCCTGCTTTTATTCTATCATAAATCTTCATAGCATATACAACTTTAACGGTACTCGCCGCTGTAAAATATTTATCATCTGCTACCGCAAATCTGTAACCGGTTGAAAAATTTTTATAAACAACACCAATTTCGTTATTTCCTTGATATTTGCTAACTATATTATTCATAGCCTCATCAAGTTCCGCTTGATTTAATTTTTTCTTTTCTTGACTTTCTTCTTTGGACTCATTATTTTTTTGAACCTGTTCCTGTTTTGAAACTTCTACTTGATTATCTTTATGTTTTTTAGATTTCACATAACCACCGGCAGAAAAAACTCCATAAATAATAAGGACAACTACTGAGGATTCTATAATAAATTTTAATATTTTTTTAACTACCTTTTTCAATTTTATTTACCTACTCTCTTCTATAAAACCACCACTATTAGTTTACTACACATAACAAAATTCATCAATATTTTAAAAATATTTTCCAAAAATATTCGGTTGTACTTATCCTCTTTAATTCTATAATTAGCCAAATATTTATTAAAGCATTTCTTAATTAACATTCGATTTTAGATAAAAATCTTGCTTTGATATTTTTTTAAATCCAATTTTTTCATACATATATTTAGGTGTATCATTACTATCAGCAACCAATACTACATTTTCTTTTCTCATATTTAACACTGCGTAATTTAAAAGATGTTTAGCAACTCCTTGTCTTCTGTACTCTTTGGCTACATACAGATTATCAACTTCAAAAAAGTCTGTTTTCATTATTACATTCATAGTTCCTATAATTTTATCATTATCTTTTGCTATTAATTGAAGTATATTTTCTGAACGAATATTTTCATAAAGCAACTCTTGATTATGAATTGCCCATCGACTATCACCCAGTTCCGAATCTATTTTATATTGAAACTCTAAATATTCACTGTTATCTTTTTTCTGTAAAAATTCTACTTTATAATTACTCAGATTTTGTTCAACAAATTCTTCTCTTTTCAAATGGTACAAGTCAAAATTTATCTCATTATATCCATCTTTTTTTAGATATTTTTTTAATTTTTTAGAAAGTTCTTTTTTCTCCGGTGTAGCTATATGAATAAAATTAATACCGGCATCTTTAAAAAATTTATAACAAGAAGCTATATAATATTCCAACTCATCAACAATTTCCGGCATTTGTTTTATAAGTAAATAATTTCCACTAAAATTTAATTTCGATTTTAACATTTGATAAATAACATATCTATCTGTTTCTACTGCTACTTTTGATCTAGAATACATATCTTTAAAACTATATTCCATTTTCTTACACTCCTATCTTGTGTCTATCCAAATCAATTATGATTTATAAATTATAAATACCGTTCTAATAAATTTTTTTGTAAATCTTAAAAACTACTGAATTAGCGCTTCTATTTTTTTATATTTTTCTTCCTGCACCTTTATTTTCTCTAGCTGAGTATTGTTAGATTTTTTTAGTTGTGCTAATATATAATTTATTTTTTCTAATTCTAAATTTTGTTTCTTTATATATAGTTCCGGTTTTTCTTTTGTTAAAAATTTTCCAAAATTTATCTCATCTTCTGTTAAATTCATTTTTCCAAAACTAGCTACTATTATTTCATAAATATGCCCATCTTCTTCTATTATGTCTTCTGCATCTATTTTATATCCTAATTCTTGCAATTTAATGCGAACGAAATTTTCTCCAACATTTGGTTGTAAAATTAAACTCGGCTTGCTTTTTAATTTTCCTTTTCCATTTTCCAATATTTCAGCTATTAATTTTCCACCCATTCCACAAATAGTAATTACTTCTATATTGTCATCAAGTGATATTGCATCTAATCCTGCTGCTTTCCGACATTCAATAATTTTTGAAAAACCTTCTTGTGCTACATTTTTTTGAGATACTTTATATGGACCTTCTACTATTTCACCGGCTATAGCAAAATCTATTTTTTTATTTTTGACCAAGTATAAAGGTAAATATGCATGATCACTTCCTATATCTGCAAGCCTTCTACCCGTAACATATGTTGCAACTAATTCTAATCTCTTATTAATCATCAGCATTTTTCTTCCTTTCTTTTAGGTTTTTATTAATCTAAAAAATCTTTACTAAAGCTTGTAGTTATTATAGTCTTTTTGTTTTTATTATCATTTTTTTGAGGACTTGTAAGAACTTTATCACCAAATTGTTCTTTTAAACTTCGTGATAATTTTCTTAACTTTTCTTCTTTTTTATAATTTTTTTCATCAAAAATATCTAATTGAATGTTTAAATCTTTTAATTTTTTTATCTCATTTAATGACACTCCCAATAACCTTATCCCTACATTAAAATCATAATTTTCGGATAATAATTCCCAGGCATAACCAAAAATATCTTTTTCAGCATTTATGTACTCAGAAATTTTTTTCGAACGTGTCATAACCTTAAAGTCAGAAAATTTAATCATTATAGAAATATTATTCCCTACATAATCTCGTGATACAGCTCTTTCACTTACCTTTTTACTTAATTTTTTTACTTCTTTTAATATTTCCTCTTCTTCTATTAAATCACTGGAAAATGTTTTAGAATTTCCTATTGATTTTCTTTCTACGGTGTATTTTAACACTCTACTATCTTCTCCATTGGCTCTTTTTTTTAATCTTAAACCTTGAATTCCAAGAATACTATGTAAAATAACCTCATTAGCAGTTGCAACATCACCTATTGTATTAATTTTTAGTTTTTTTAATTTTTTTGTTGCAGCTTTTCCACAACCGTGCATCTTTTCTACATCAAGATTCCACAATATTTCCTTATAATTTTTTTTATTTATTATCGTAAAACCAAGCGGTTTTTTTAAATCCGATGCCATCTTTGCAAAAAATTTATTATAAGAAATCCCTATACTCGAAGGTATTTTCAGTTGTTTATATATTCTTCTTTGAATTACAGCAGCGACTTTTATCGGATCTTTTATTTCACTTAAATCTATATAAGCCTCATCTATAGAAACTATTTCAATTTTATCAGTATATTCCCTTACTAAATCAAAAATCCTTTTTGATTCTATTTGATATTTTTCAAAATCAGGACGTACTATTTGCAAACTTGGACATAATTTTCTGGCTTCTCCTACTCTCATTGTAGTTTTCACTCCAAAAGATCTTGCCGGATAATTGGAGGTAACTATTATTCCATGTCTTTTCTTAACTTCTCCTGCAACTGCCAACGGTCTTCCCTTTAATTTTGGATTATACTTTTCTTCGACACTTGCATAAAAACAATTCATATCGATATGAGCAATCACTTTAGACATAAGCTACCTCCTTTTTAGTTAGTTATAAGGGGACAATTAATTTATTATCCCCTTTTATTTTTTATTAAATTAATGTAAAGTTGACTATAATTATAGGTTTTCGTTTTGTACTATCATAAAGTAGACTGGATAACATACTTCTAATTTCTGATTTTATTGTTGAACAATCACGAATACTCTTTATAGGATTATTAATTAAGTATTCTGTGACTTTTTCTTCAGCTTCTTTTATGAGTTCAGCACTTTTTTTAACATAGACAAAACCCTTTGTTTGAATACATGGTCTTCCGACTAAACTTTTAGTTTTTCTGCTTATTGCATACGAGGTTACAAAAATACCGTCATTTGACAACAACTTTCTATCTTTTAAAACACTGTCTTCTACATCTCCAATTCCACGACCATCTACAAGAATATTTCCAACCGGAATATTTTTTAATAATTCTTTTGCCTTATTACCTGAAATTTCCAACGTAGTACCTTTTTCCAATATGTGAATATTTTTTTTGTTAACACCTGTTTCCGCTGCTATTTCTGCATGTTTTCTTAAATTCCTAAATTCTCCTTGAACAGGAATAAAGTGTTTAGGCATTAACATATTCAACATCAATTTTAATTCTTCACGTGTAGCGTGACTTGCAGCATGAAGACGTTTAGAGGCGGTAACAACATTAGCACCTAATTCTACAAGAAGATTTAATGTTTGGAATAACATAACTTCCATGTTAGGTGATGGAGTTGCCGCTATCATAATAGTATCTCCTTCTTCTATTTGAATATTGGTAATAGATTTCTCTGCAATATTTTTCATCGCTTCAATGGGTTCTCCTTGTTCTCCGGATGAAAGAATACATATTTCATTTTGTGGATAGTTTTTTAAATCGTCTATACCAATTAATTTATCGTCTTCTATTTCTAGGTAATTCATATTTCTTGCACTATTTATAGAATCTTGAATAGCTTGACCCAGTAATAATATTTTTCTATTTTGACCTAATGCGGCTTTAACAATATGAGAAATTGTTAAAAAATTAGAGGCATAACACGTAACAATAATTCTTTTATTAGCTTGATAAAATGCGTTATCAATCTGTTCTGCCGCCTCATTTTCCGGCACATTATATCCCTTTACATTAGCATTACTGGAATCACTTAGTAATACCATAACACCTTTTTGACCTAGTTGGCTAATTTTTAACATATCTGCTCTGTATTCTTTACTTACAGATTGGTCAAACTTAAATTCTCCGGTATAAACTATATTTCCTTGTGCGGTAGAAATGCAAATACCTAGTGAATCCGGCATAGAATATGTCGTTTTAAAAAATGTTATATGAGCATTATTAAAATCATATTTATTATTCTCTCTAACATAATAAAATTTAATACGACGTCTGATATTTAATTGTTTTAAATGATTTTTTAATAAATCAATCGTTAATTTAGAACCATAAACAGGACACTTCAGCTTATCTATTATATAAGGAACAGCCCCCATAGAACTTACACGTCCATTAGATAAAAAGATACCTTTTACCCTATTCTTATTCTTAATCAAGTAACTAATATCCGGTATAACCGCATCTATCCCTATCATTTCAGTTTCAGGGAACATAAGACCGGCATCTAAAACAAATATCTCGTCACCAATTTCTACCATATACATGTTTTTAGCTACTTCTTCTACTCCCCCTAACGGAGTTATACTAACCTTTGGATAATTTTTTCTTGATTTACTTGGTTTTTTCTTTACTTCTTTACTCTCAATGTTATTTAATTTATTTTTCACAACATTATTTTTTTTATGTACGCTGATCTTCTGACCATGATTATTATTTTTTTCGTTGTTCATTTTTTCCTCCTTGTATTATTGTTTTTATCGGTTCAAAATCTCTTCGATGTATTGGACAAATTCCATATTTATCTAAGGCTTCCAAGTGTCTCTTGGTGCCATATCCTGCATTATTTTCAAAATCATAATATGGATATTTTTTTGAATAATCTTCCATTAAGCGATCACGATATACTTTAGCTATAACGGAAGCCGCCGCTATTGAAACGCTTTTTTCATCACCCTTAACCATACTAAAATTTGAAATTGGATAATTTCCAAATGGCATGGCATCAATTAAAAGAAAATCCGGCGTCTGTGATAACTTTTCAACAGCTTTTTGCATTGCTATTCTGCTGGCATTATAAATATTATATTTTTCTATTTCTCTATTATCTACTTCACACACCGCATATGCTAATGCTTCAGCTTTTATTTTATCGTACAATTCTTCACGTTTAGTTTTTGATAATTTTTTTGAATCATTTAATCCTTCAAAATAATTATCCGGTTTTAAAATTACCGCAGCTGCTACTACCGGACCCGCCAAAGGTCCACGACCTACCTCATCTACTCCACAAATATACTTATACCCACTATTATAACACTTATTTTCATAAAATGACTTTTTTTCGTATTCTTTTTTTAGAAAATTTTTCTTTTCTTGTTTTTTATTATAACTAAGTAATATTTTTTTTACACCTATTCTCTCATCTTTTTGCAATGTTTCTATTATTTCTTTTTCTACTATCTCTTGTGAAAAAATTTCTTTTATTTCGTTAATTTTCATCATTAATTTCCACCATTTCTTGATAATTATCTAAGGTAATTAATCCGAATTTTTGTGTTCTGAAATCTTGGATAAGTAATTTTATAGTAGAATCATAGTCATAATCTCCGGCAATCTTTTTAAATTTCTTCTCAGCAATTTTTTCCATAATAAAAACATTGTCATCATCTTGTGACACATTTATTTTATAAAGGTTATTTAAATTTTCTAAATAATTTGTTTTTAATAATTCTATTAAGTATAAACATACATCATCAAGTGGTGTTATATCATCTTTTATTGAAGCAATTAAACTTAATTTTTTACCTATTTTTTGATTGTCAAATTTGGGCATTAAAATTCCCGGTGTATCCAACAACTCAATATCTTTATTCAATTTTAACCACTGTTGTTTTTTAGTAACACCTGGTTTATTAGCAGTATTTGCTACATTTTTTTTTATCAATTTATTGATAAATGTTGATTTTCCGACATTAGGAATCCCTATTACCATAGATCGAATTGCTCTTGGTTTTATACCTTTTTCTACTTGGCGAGCAATTTTTTCTGCTAATTCTTCTTTAGCCTTACCAATTACTTTATTTAAGTTATTGCTATTTTTTGAATCAGTGTAAACAACAACATATCCTTTATCTTCAAAATAATTTTTCCATTTTGCAGTTTCTTTTCTATCACATAGGTCAACCTTATTAAAAATAATAATTTTCTTTTTGTCTTTCACTACTTCATCTAAGTACATGTTGTGTGATGATAACGGACAACGAGCATCTACAAGTTCAAATACAATATCTACTAATTTTAATTTTTCTTTTACTTCTCTTGTTGCCTTTGCCATATGCCCGGGAAACCATTGAATAACCATGCAATTTTAACTCCTTTTGTTATTTAATTATATATTATTTTACAAATATTCCAGCAATGGTTAGTAGTGGTATGGACGCCTACAACTAACCTACTACGTAGGTGGATTTTTCGGCTAGAATTTTAGCCAAGGTCTAAAATTCTCCAAGTAAAATGCTTTTAGCATTTTACTATTACCACTACAAACATTGCTATTAAGTTCGTTGCTGTTCAAAGGTTAATTTTTAAGGGTAACATACTACTATAAAATCAGCAAAAAATAATATTTTGTATATAAATATATAATTGTATTTACAGTCCTATTTATTTTACCATATTTTAATGACTTTTGAATACTATTTATATGTATTTACAATTTTTTTATATTTTAACTTTTCATAGTATAATATTTATTATCTCGTTAAAACAGCAAAAAACAATCTCAACGTCAGTCATATAACATTGAGATTGTTTTTAAATTGCACTAATTTTTTTGAGCGGTATTTTTATTTTATCCGTCTTTTTGCATATTCATCAAAATTCTTGCACCTATCTTAAATACTTTATTAATTAACTGTACATAATATATATATATGTATGATGTATTATTTATTATAATGCAAGTTGGTAATCTGATGATTTAACATATCCTTTTTTTTCCATGTAATAATAAACTGCATACGATAATATCGCCGGCAAAATAAAATGCAGTAGCAATATTTCTACAAGAAGTATCATATGGTTAGTATGCCCAGCCATTGTTTGCCATGTCATAAGTTGTCCAACAAGACCTGATGTCCCCATACCACCACCGGCAGGGTTATTCTCCATTGCACATACAAGTGTTGCTACCGGACCAAGTATAGCACTTGCTATAATAGGCGGTATCCATATAATAGGTTTTTTCATAATATTCGGAACCTGAAGCATTGATGTTCCTAAACCTTGTGCAAGTAATCCGTTCCAACCATTTGCTTTAAAACTAATTACCGCAAATCCTACCATTTGCGCCGCACACCCGACAGTAGAAGCTCCTGCCGCTATACCCGACAATCCTAAAATTATAGATAATGCCGCCGAACTAATCGGTAATGTTAAAATAATTCCCATTACAACTGATACAACTATTCCCATTATAAATGGTTGTAATTCTGTTGCCTCTCGAATAAATGAACCAAGCATTTTCATACCACTAATTAAATATGGACCGGTATAATAAGCCACAACGGCTCCAATAATAATCGTAACAAAAGGTGTTACAATAATATCTATTTTTGTTTTTCCTGAAATTAATCGTCCACACTCAGCCGCAATAACGACAGCAATAAAAGCCCCAAGCGGATCACCTGAACCACTAATAGAAAGTTTCCCCTGTTCAATTAGATGGTTTGTACCAAGGTTAGAACCAAATGCTCCAAGAAATCCAACAACACCTGATGCTAAAATTACTAACTTAGGTGCTTTCAACGCATGTGCTACTCCTATACCGATTACAGGTCCTGTAAGTGCCATGGCTATCGTCGCTACAGCAACTAAAAATCCTGATAACCCTCCACTTAAGCTTAATGCTATCTGTTTAATAATAAGCCCGATTATAAGAGTACAAAACAACCCAAGAGCCATACCGTTTAGTGCTACAATGAAGTATCTATGAAATACTTTTGACAACAAACTATTTTTATTCATAGTTATTCCCCTTTAATATATATTAAAATAATAGTGCATACTTATGCACCTTGACTATATTATAACTCATAAACAATTAATTATCATCTAAATTATTTTCTTTTTATAAATTTTCCAGTTTATTTCTATATGTCATTCCCCAAGAACCTAATGAGTTTATCACTAGTTCTAAAGAATTTCCTAAATCCGTTAACGAATATTCAACACGTGGCGGTACTTCTGCATAAACTTTTCTATTAATTAATCCGCTTTTTTCCATTTCACGTAAATTGGCGGTAAGAACTTTTTGTGATACATTACCTACAGATCTTTTTAATTCTCCAAAACGTTTAGTTCCCTCTAATAAATCACGAATAATAAGTATTCTCCACCTATTACTTATAAGAGTTAGTGTCAGTTCCACAGGACATGCCGGTAAATTTTTTTCCATAATTAATTACCTCCGAAAAAATTAAGTTTTATATCTAATAAAACTTATAATACACAATAGTTTCTTTTAAGTAATTATATTACCTTAAAGTGCGTACTTTACATTTAGTTTGTATAAGTATATTATATTATTATCAAAACAAAAATTCAATAATAGATTTAAAAACGGAGGTCATTGAAATGAAAATAGCAGTTATAGGAGCAAACGGTAAAGCAGGTAGTTTAATTGTAAAAGAAGCAGTAGAACGTAATCACGATGTTACAGCAATCGTTCGTTCAACCAACAAAACAGTAACAAATGAAGTTATTGAAAAAGATTTATTCGATTTAACTAAGAATGATTTAAAAAAATTTGATGTTGTAATTAGTGCAATAGGAGCATTTACCCCTGAAACTTTTCCTATTCACAGCAAATCAATAGAATACCTTACAACTCTACTAGCAGATAGCGATATCCGTTTCTTAGTTGTGGGTGGTGCAGGTAGCTTATATATTGATAATACACATACTACTCGTCTATTGGATACATCTACTTTCCCGGAAGAATTTAAACCATTAGCTACTGCGCAAGCTGATGAATTAGATCTACTAAGAACCAAAAATAATGTAAAATGGACATTTATAAGTCCTGCTGCCAATTTTATTGAAAATGGAGAAAAAACCAATAAATATGCAACTGCCGGAGAGGTATTTACGGTAAATCAAAAAGGGGAAAGTTCTATAAGTTATGCCGATTATGCCAGTGCAATGCTTGATGAAGTAGAAAATGGAAATCACATTCAACAACGTATCTCAGTTTATAGATTATAATACTCACAAAAAATAAAGGTATAAAAGAAATAAGGTACTAACTCCAAAACTTGTCAAAGTTTTTGGGTTAGTACCTAAACGCTATTCCACCTTTATTTTTTAATTAATTTCGTATCCTAGTAAAATTCCGCCTTCTTCTGCATAAAAGCTGCACAAACCTGAAGTTCGTATAATTGAAAAAGTTATATTTCCATAAAATTCTTGTAATTTACTTTCCAATTTTTTACAAATTCCTTCATTATTCCTATGAGTTATAACTACTTTTCCACCTTTATAACCATGTTTTTTCATTTCATTTATAATCTCAGTAATTGCTTTTTTTCACCACGAACTTTATGTAATAAATGAAGCGTCCCTTCATCACTTGCTTCCCCAACCATACGAATATTTAAAAGTCCGACAACGGTTGCCGCTAGTTTACTAAGTCTTCCGTTTTTTACTAAATTATCAACTTTTTCCAATACAAATAATAATTTTGAATTTTTATGATACTCTGTTATTTTTTCCACTATCTCCTCAAAATCATATCCTTGACCTATTAAACTATTTAACTTCAAGACTAATAAATCCATATGCCCCCCTGCCGATAAGCTATCTATTACATGTATATTAGCTGCCGGGTTGATTTCATATAACATTTTCTCAGCGATTTTTGCACTATTATAACTGCCTGATAATCCGCTGGTTAGTGTTAAAACGAATATATTATCTGTATTTTTATATGCTGATAAAAACGCATTAGGACTAGGGCATGCAGAACGTGCTACTTTTTCACTTGAATAAATTTCTTCCATCATAAAATCTATATCTAAATCTAAAGTATCTTTGTACTCTTTCTCCCCTATTTGAATAGAAAATGGAATTCTTTCAAAAACTGTATTCTCTGCTAAATTAGGTATTTCCCGTAAGTCGCAGCCGGTATCTACCACTATTTTCCAATTCATTATTTCTCTCCTTTACTATACTTCTTCTTGTTTTTCTAAATCTTCTACTATCATATGAGTTTGTTGATATAAACGAATGGTTCTACAAGCCAAAATAATGGCAGCCGGTATATCATCGCTTTCTTCACCATTCATGCAACGAACAAAATTATCATACATTTTTTCTGATTGATTGTTTTTGGTTAATAATTTCACCGTTTTACTGACCTCTTGAATTGAGAAAACATTTTTTAAACACGTTATAACTATAAGGCGTGCTAATTGTCTTCTTGTATATTTTTTTTAATGGGTTTATCTAAATATCCATGTTTAACATAATTATTTATCATTGCTGAGGTTAAGCCCTTTTCTCCATGAACAACTGCTGTGCTATCTAGTTGATTAACATAAAGCAATACCTGATCTAAATATAAATCAAACTCCGGTAAATCAATCCATTTTGGATATATATTTTCTTTCAAATTACCATCACCTTTTTATCTAGTTTTGATAACTACATTATATGGTTTTTATAAAATATTGTCAAGAAAAAAATTACGCTTTCAACTAAAAACAGCTAAATTTAACACTTTATTGCTTTTAAAGTTGATTACGTAATTTTAGATTATAACATTATATTGAATAAATTTTCCTGTTAATCTTTCTTTTCATATACCAATAATAAATTAAAATACCGATAGCATAAAAGGTTAAACCGATAATCCAGCCTATCCATAGACCATCAATTCCTATATTGCGAACGAATACCAAATAATAAGATATAGGTATTCCTATTAAATAATATCCTATCCCCATTGTCACACAAATAGGAACAGCCTTTTTATAACCACGCAAAACCCCTGCTAAACATGAAGCAAAAGAATCACAAATGGCAAATCCTATTGCATACAATAACAAATGCGCTGTTAAATTTATTACCCCTTTATCATTTGTATATAGATAAGGGATTTTTGAATCAAATATATAGACCATAAGTCCTGATATAAATGAAAAAACCATACCTATGCCACACCCAATAAATGTATATCTCTGAGCCATCTTATAATTTTTTGCTCCAACATGAAATGCTACAATAATTGTTACAGTATTTGCTACACTAACCGGTAAACTATACAAAAAACCCGAAAAATTTAATGCTGATTGATGGGCAGCAATTATAGTTGTATCGAACCTTGATACCATAAGTGATAATGTTGAAAACACTACTGTTTCCAATGCTGCTGCAAACGCTATAGGTACCCCAAGTCTAAAAATTTCTCCCCAGTGATTAAGTTTAATACTCTCTTTTTGAAATATTTTATATTTATTTAATTTTGGATGTTTTATTGTAAGGACTAATGCAATAAAAAACAATGCAGTATATGTTACCGATACGGCTACAGCATTTCCGGCTCCACCTAACTCCGGCATTCCAAATTTTCCAAAAATAAAACTATAAGCAAAAAATACATTAATCGGAACTGAAATTACCATCATAATCATTGATAAACGGGTTAAGCCTAAGCTATCCATAAAACCACGAAGTACAACGTAAAGAAATATTGATAATACTCCAAAACTCTCATAAAATAAATATTTTTTAGTAACTTTAGCTATACTTTCCTCTAAACCTAGTGAATTTACTACCGGTGTAGCTAAAGTATTTAGCCCAATTATTAAAATTATACTAATCGCTATAGCTATATACAAAAATTGACGAACTTTCGTCGGAATTTCATCCTCTCTTCCCTTTCCAATTAGCTGTGATACTATCGGAATAATGGCAAGTACTATTGCATTAAGCGTGTACATAATTGGATTCCATATATTAACTCCCATACTTACCCCTGCTAAATCTGTCGGGCTGTAATGTCCTGCCATAAACGTCCCTATCATTCCCGATGAATATGAAATAATTTGATAAATCAATACCGGAATAAGTAATTTTATAAATATTATTGATTGCTCTTTTATATTTTTTCCTTGATACATAAAATCCCCTTTTTCACTAATACAATTTCTATTTCTATAGTTTAAACATTAAAAAAATCCAAAAGTTAACACTTTCAGATACTCATCGATTTATAAATATGCAACCAAGACTTGAATAAACTAAAAGACCGTTAGTCTAATCGCCAACTCAACCTTGACAAAAACTCACACCCACAATAAACATACTTAATGCTGCTTCCTTCCGGACCTGACATGGTTCATAAGCACTGCGTCGTAAGGTGCCTCAGTCTCAACATTACGTGTTAAACTCGACATCCCCTAATTTACCCGCATCTCGGTATTCAGTCTTGCTAAAGCGGATTGCAAGTACAGGGCACCGCTAACTCCCCACCTAGCATTTCTATATTATAGCAAATTTAAAAATAAAAAGCAAGAGCTTTTATTTATACTTTTTTTGTCTCACATCATTTACAAATGTACATTATTATTTATACTTTTTTGTCTTACATCTATTGTACCTATGCAATACAATATCATAATTTTTCTAAAAAAGTGTTGACTTTATATATATATTTATGTATAATAATAAATGTTCATTGCAACTGAACATTTATCCACAGTAGCTCAGTTGGTAGTAGCATCTGACTGTTAATCAGAGGGTCGCAGGTTCGAGTCCTGCCTGTGGAGTTGGAGTAGTACTCAAGAGGCTGAAGAGGCGCCCCTGCTAAGGGTGTAGGTCGGGAAACTGGCGCGAGGGTTCAAATCCCTCCTGCTCCGTTTTTTTTGTGGCCCGTTGGTCAAGCGGTTAAGACACCGCCCTTTCACGGCGGTAACACGGGTTCGAGTCCCGTACGGGTCACCATTTTTTTGAGAGTAAGAGTATAAAGTAGGTCCCGTGGTGTAGCGGTTATCACGCCTGCCTGTCACGCAGGAGATCGCGGGTTCAATTCCCGTCGGGACCGCCATTTTGCCTTGATAGCTCAGTTTGTAGAGCAATGGATTGAAGCTCCATGTGTCGGCAGTTCGACTCTGTCTCAAGGCATTTTTTTTATGGCGGCTGTGGCGAAGTGGTTAACGCATCGGATTGTGGTTCCGACATTCGAGGGTTCGATTCCCTTCAGCCGCCCCATTTTTTGAATATTGTATTTAATATGATGATACATGTTATTATCATATTTTTATTTTATAATATATATTCTTTTATTTATGTATAAGTTACATAAAACATTTCCCAATATGTTTCGGTACTTCACAAAACTTAAAAGTGAACTGATTAAAATTGGTTGTATAATAAATACGGGGCATGGGAAAAAATCCATACCTCGTATTGTTTTTTAATATACAAAAAGACAAATATCCAATATAATTAAAGTGCAAAAAAAATAAACTATGAAAGGATATCTGTCATGAATAATTTTAACACAAAAACAAAAGAAATAAAAGAGGGAGAATTCATTAAAAACCTACTACAAATAAAAGATAAAAATATAACTATTGAGAAAACACATAACGAAACTATAAAAAATAATCAAAAGTACTTTGTATTCAAAGGTACCTTAACATATAAACCCAAGAAGTGTGAATGCTGTGGTTGTCTTAATAAAGGTTATACTGTAGTTAAAAACGGCTTTAATGAACTTACTAGAATTAATCTATTAAAAATATCAGGTATCCCTGCTTATTTGGAACTAAGAAAGCAACGTTTCAAGTGTAAAACTTGTAATAAAAAATTTGTAGCTACTACTTCTTTTGTAGATAAATACTGTAGTATTTCTAAAAATGTTAAGTTTTCTATAATGAGTGATTTAGCTGATACTTTATCTTTTAAACAAATAGCCAAAATGAATAATGTATCGGTTAATACTGTTATAAGAACTCTTTATAAATGTAAATCCCATGTAGACATTCTTAACTATAATACCTTACCTGAGTATTTATGCTTTGATGAGTTAAAGTTTACTAAAGATAGTAAAAATGGTATGAGTTTTATTTTTTTAGATGCTTTAACTCATGAGATTATTGATATAGTTGATGGTAGAACTGAGTATATTTTAAATAATTATTTTTCCAGATTTTCTAAAGAGGCTAGAAGTAATGTTAAGGCTATTTGTATTGATATTTATACTCCTTATATGAAGTTGATTAGAAATAAGTTTCCTAATGCTGAAATTGTTATAGATAGGTTTCATATTATTCAAAATGTTAATAGAGAACTTTATTCAAAATGTTAATAGAGAACTTAATAGAACTAGAGTTAAGCTAATGAATATTTACAAAAAACAAAAAGGTATTAATTATACTCTTTTAAAAAATAATTGGAAGTTAATATTAGAAGATGAAAGTAATGTTACTCATGGTAGGTTTTTCTTTAATAGGAGTTTTAGGAGTTTAGTTACTAGACGTGATATTTTAGATTATTTATTAGGATTAGATTGTATATTTAAGGCTAGCTATGAGAGAGTTCAGGATATTAGATATGCAATAAGGTATAGAAATGAGTTGGAGTTTAAAGAATTAATTGAAAAATCTACTATCGGTTTATCTGATGGTGTTAGTAAGGCTATTAATACTATGAGAAAACATAAAGAGTATATGCTTAATAGTGTTAGGTATTCTATCTCTAATGGTTCTTTGGAGGGTATTAATAATAAGATAAAGGTTTTAAAGAGAGTTTCTTATGGTTATAATAGCTTTTATAACTTTAGATTACGCATTTTAGTTGTTTCTAGGTTATTTGTTTCTGAGTATAAAAATAATATTTCTTTTAAGGGCGTTTTGAAAAATGCCAAGCAACACTGCATTGCTTAGCATTTTATCCTTATTTTTTCTCATGCCCCGTATTTGACACAGAGCCTTAAAATTTATTATCAGTTCACTTTTTATATTTTATTTTAATCTCTCCTCCAATTCTTTTCTTAAATCTTCAAAGCCAGGTTTTCCTAATAGAGCAAACATATTTTTCTTATACGCTTCTACCCCCGGTTGATCAAACGGATTTAATCCTTGCATATATCCGGAAATAGCAACAGCTTTTTCAAAGAAGTATACTAAATATCCAAATGTAAACTCACTCATATCCGGTAATTCTATTACAAAGTTCGGTACACCACCATCAGTATGAGCAAGTAGTGTTCCTTCAAAAGCCTTTGTATTTACAAAATTCATTGTTTTACCTGACAAGTAGTTTAAACCGTCTAAGTTGTTCTCCGCTTCTTTTAATTCAATATCTTTGTTAGGAGTTTTCACTTTAAGAATAGTTTCTAACAAAATTCGACGCCCCTCTTGAATATATTGCCCCATTGAATGTAAATCCGTTGAAAAACACACACTTGCCGGATACAACGCTTTACCGTCTTTACCTTCCGACTCACCGAATAACTGTTTCCACCATTCATTAAAGTATACCATCGACGGTTCATAAGAAACTAAAATTTCTATCAATTTACCTTTTTGTTGTAAAATATTTCTCATTACCGCATATTGATAGGCAATATTTTTAGATAAATCAGCTGTTGCCAGTTCATTTTGTGCCAGTTTAGCCCCTGACATTATTTTGTCAATATCAATACCACTCACAGCTATTGGTAATAACCCTACTGCCGTTAATACTGTAAAACGTCCTCCTACATCATCAGGTACCACAAATGTTTCATATCCTTCATCGTCAGCTAATGATTTCAATGCACCTCTTCTTCTGTCAGTTGTAGCAAAAATTCTTTCTTTTGCACCCGCTTTCCCATATTTTTCTTCTAACAACTCTTTAAAAATACGAAACGCAATTGCCGGTTCTGTTGTCGTTCCTGATTTAGAAATTACATTTACTGAAAAGTTTTTATTGGTAGTTTTTAAGTAGTTCACTAATTCTTGCGTATATGTAGATGAAATAGTATTTCCTACAAAAAACACCTGCGGAGTTTTTCTACCTTTATCATAAAAATTATAAAAACTGTCATTCAACATTTCTATTGCCGCTCTTGCTCCCAAATATGAACCACCTATACCGATTACTACTAATACATCTGAGTTCTCTTGAATTTTTTTAGCCGCTATTTTAATGCGTGAAAATTCTTCTTTATCATAATTAGTCGGTAAATCTAACCAGCCCAAAAAATCATTTCCTATTCCCGTTTTGTTATGCAAAGTATCATGTGCTACTTTTACATAACTTTCCATATTTTTCATTTCTTGTTTATCAAAAAAATTTAACGCTTTTGAATAATCAAAATTTAAGTGCATTCTTCTTCTCCTTATATTTTATTACCTTTTATTATAAATAATTGTTGGTTTATCGTCTATAATATAATTGTAAATTAATTCAGATACCTTATCTGCATTGTGCCGAATTACATTATTTTCAACGATACCGACGTTTTTATTTTCTATTAATTCCACCCCAAGTGTAGCAATTTCTTCTTTGTCTATTTCCACTGCGGTTTGTTGTTCTTCTTTGTAACGTTCCAAAATTTCTTTTGAAAATACATTTGAATTTGCAATTACAATATCAAAAATATTTTTCCCAATATGTTTATTTATTGCTTTTATATGATCTGATACAGTGTAATTATCCGTTTCGCCATGTTGGGTCATAACATTACAAACATACATTTTTTTTGCACTGCTTTTAATAATAGCCTCTGATACTCCTGATATCATCAAATTGGGAATAATAGATGTATATAAACTACCCGGCCCCATCACAATATAATCACAATGTTCTATTGCTTTAATAACATCCGCATTCGCCTTTACTTTCGATGGCGTTATATAGACATTGTCGATTTCTCCACCTGCTTTTGTAATTGATGATTCACCTCGAATAATTTCTCCACTTTTAAGCACTGCATTTAATGTTGCCATCTCATTGGTTGTCGGTAAAACTGTTCCACTGACATTTAAAATTTTACTCATAATTTGAACAGCTGTACTAAAATTCCCATATATATCCGTCATTGCCGCAAGCATTAAATTACCTACCGGATGCCCCTTTACTTCGCCAGAATCAAAACGATACTGAAACATTTTTTCAAGATATGGTTCTACATCTGACAAAGCAGCTATTACATTTCTGACATCTCCGGGGGAAGGAATATTCATATCACTGCGAATTTTTCCGGAACTTCCTCCATCATCGGCAACAGTCACAACAGCCGTTATATCCAATGGATATTTTTTTAAACCACGGAGCAAAACCGACAAACCGGTTCCACCACCGATAGTTACTACTTTTACTCTATTATTCATTATTCTACCTACCCTTATTAATATCTCTGTGTTCAAGATACACTCTATAACCTAAATTTTTTACATCTTCATGTAATTTTCTTGCAATACTAACCGAACGATGTTTCCCGCCGGTACAACCTATTGCTATTGCTACTTTATCTCGCCCTTCGTATTGGTATTTATCAATCATATAAAAAATTAATTCTTTAAATTTATCATAAAATTCAGCGGTTACTTTATCTGAAAAAACATAATTAAATACTTCTTCTGAGCATCCGGTCTTTTCTCTCAACTCTTTAATATAGAAAGGGTTTTTAAGAAATCGAACATCAATGATATTATCCGCATCAATAGGAATACCGTACTTATAACCGAAACTTGATATTGTTACATGATAACTGTTTCTTTTTTCAATACCAAAATCTTCTAAAATTTTAGTTTGTAAATCTTTAACGGTAAAATTAGAAGTGTCATAAATATAATTTGCCACTTCTTTTACATCTGCCATTACTACTCTTTCTCGCTTTATTCCTTCAAGTAAACTATATTTAACAGATAGAGGATGATTTTTTCGTGTTTCTTTAAAACGATTAACAAGGACTTGATCATCGCTATCTAAAAATATTATTTTTACATCAAAATATTCACTGGTTTGTACTTTTTTTAATAATTCTTTCAAATCAACAAAAAGGTGTTTACTTCGAATATCAATACTCACTGCTATTTTATCTATATCTTTTTCTTCAATAATTCTAAGAAAATCTTCTAATAACAATCCCGGTAAATTATCTGTACAAAAGTATCCCTGATTTTCAAAAATCTCCAAAGCTGTATTTTTACCGGCCCCGCTTATTCCTGTAATGATTACTAATTTTTTTTTCATAGTTTCACATCCATTGAATTAATATTTTTTCTTTTATAAGTTAAAAAGAAAAATTTATATATACTATTGTACACTAAATTTATTTTTTTGTGTAGTATTAAAAAAGTAGAGCAATTTTATCTTGCTCTACTTTGTATATCGTAAGATTATCCGTCATTATCTCCGTTACTGTCATTTATATTATTTCTCGTGGTATTATTGCCACTTGATTGATTTCTTTGATTTCGATTATTATCATTGTTTGAACTATTATTTCGACTGTTACCGTTATTTAAGTCACCATCTCTTCTTTGTGATTCTTGATTTCGCTTAGTTCTCTCTTCTATTTCTCGTCGTTCACTATCACTTATTACTTTGACAGTTCCATTCACAGAACCCACATCTTTTGGTACAGTAAATCCTTTAGGTGGGTGTATTTTAACAATATTCTGCATATTAACTCTATACAACATCTGTGTTTTTTGTGTATCTTGTTGTGTCATGTATTTAGTTGGACCATCTATGGTATCAAACCCTTGCCACACCGCCAAAGTATAATTACTTGTATAACCAATTGTCCAAGAATCTTTGGAGTAGTTATTTATATCAAAACCATACTTTGTTGCTTCTCCTTCTCCAAAAGTTGTAGTCCCGGTTTTCACAGCCATATCAGCACCTGACACTCTGGCATATTGTGCCGTTCCATTAACCACATTTCGGAGCATTGAAGTCATTATATAAGCTGTTGATTCTTTTATTACTCGTTTTTTATCATCTTTGCTGAAGCTTCTTACTTCATTTCCTTCATTATCATATACTTTTTTTATAGTTTTAGGAGTAGCGTAATAGCCTCCGTTACTAAACGGGACATACGCAGCTGCCATTTGAAGCGGTGAAAAACCATCTTTACTACCGCCTATAGGTGTTGTTAGTGAATCATCCGTTATATCAATTCCAACATTCGCCGCATATTGTTTTACTTTATCAAAGCCTACTTGCTGATATGTTCTAATAGCCGGAATATTGTACGACATTGTCAAGGCGTTATTCATAGTGACTTTCCCATGATAAACTCTATCCCAGTTTTGAATATTGGAACCTTGAATTTTTGTATCATCAATTAATTGCCCCGAATTCCACCCTAAATATTCTATCGCCGGTCCGTATGCCAGTATAGGTTTTATAGATGACCCCGGTTGCAGTTTCGCCTGCGTCGCAATATTATAACCATTAAATTTCTGATTTTTTCCTCCATATAATGCCGCTATTCCACTATTTTCATTATTTAACACAACCATAGAAACATTGCTTGCTTGTTTTATACCGACATAGTTTGAAGTTACACTGTCACTTAGTGTACTTTGTATTTTCGGATCAAAGTTTGTGTATATTTTTAATCCTAAATTCAATACATCCCCCTCATAATCCTTATACTCTTTGCTGTTTCTAAGCTCATTAACAATTTGGTTCATATAAGATGTATATTTAGAATCGAACTCGCTTGACAATATCACCCTACTGGTTTCATCACGTTTTACAATTCCGGACATAACATCCGTATTCTGTGCCGCCGTCAATTCTTCCTGTGTTATTTTACCGTGACGTTCCATCAAATGAAGTACAGTATCACGTCTGGTTTTTGCCGCTTCCGGATTATCATAAGGATTATAAGTGTTAGGATGTTGAGGTAGTCCGGCAAGTAATGCCATCTGCGGTAAAGTAAGCTGATTAACATTTTTATTATAATAATATTTAGCCGCTGTTTTTAATCCATATACTCCGTCAGAATAGTAGATTCTATTAACATACATCGTGAAAATAGTTTCTTTGTCATAATTTTGCTCTAGTTTATAAGCAAGATATGCCTCCTGAACCTTACGTTTAACACTCTTATTATCATCTAAAAATGTTCTTTTTATAAGTTGCTGAGAAATTGTCGAAGCACCTTGCGAACCAAATCCGCTTGTTAAATTTGATACAACAGCCCCGATTAGACGTCTATAATCTACTGCACCGTGTTCAAAGAATCTATTATCCTCAGTTGCCAAAATAGCATTTTGCATTTGTTCCGGTATATCTTTAGTTTCTATATTTTCTCCGACCTGATTACCTAATTTAGCTACTTCGTTGTTGTTTACATCATAAACAACTGTTCTGGAATTATTATCTAAAATTTTAGAATCAAATGCCGGTGCTTGAAAAATCCAAAATACGCACAAGAAAAACACCGTTATTATGAAAATACTCGTTGCATACAATCCGTATCTTAATACCTTAGCCCAGACTGAATTTTTTTTCTTTTTATTATTAGGATTACTTATTCTATTAGATTTTCTTATCGGTGGTTTATTTCCACCTGAATAATTTTGATTATTTTCTGAATTATTACCGTTACGCCCTTGAGATACCCTACGGCTACCATTAGGCACACCGCCACCCAAACGTTGAGATTTTCTTCTCATTACCTCTTCTCCCAACGCTCTAGGACGTTGGTTTGGGTTATTATTTCCACGTGAAATATAACCTCCCGGTGTAACATTTTTTTTATCATTTGAATGTCTATCTCTTCTTGATAAACGCTCATTGTTATTTTCTGTCATAATATATCCTTTCTCTTTATTATGTTAAATACATTATACATCATTAATTTTAATGTATATCAAAAAAAAAATCAATTTTATTTAAACAATTTTTAACATATTAATATTCTTTTAATATTTTTGTAACAATACATCTTTAATAAATTAAAATATTCTGGTTTTCTTATTCAATACTAAAATTATATTTTATATACTTTAAACTGAATTTACAAACTAAAATTTCTATTTGTTACCTAGTATATATTATATAAATATATAATTTAAAATCTTAAAAAATAAGTGTTTTTCTTGCAAAAACTACCATTATTTTGTATAATGGTAAAAAATAAAACTAAAGGAGATTTTTATGTATACTATGAACTTATCTAGTTTGGAGTCACCAGACCTCTGTTTCTCACAAGACGATGAATATTCCCAGGATTTTAATACAGAAATAGATTATGAGGACGAAGTTTTATCAGATTATGCTGATGAAAGTTTTAACGAGGTTGAGTTTTTAACGGCTGATGATGACAAATTTTTAGATTACTCTAATGAGATGTTTCTTTATAAAGAATATTCATATGATTTTGATGAGGACTTCGAGTACGATGAAGTCAGTATATCTAATGATCAGATAATGTTAGAAAATATAGGCGAAGCCTAAATTTAACAGATGAATATAAAAATTCCATAATAAATATGGAGTATAAAAAACAAAACGAAATACTAAGCGGATTGGCTCTGCTTAGTATTTTTCTTATATTTATTAATTCTTACAATTAAAATTCTCAGCATCTAAATCTAAAAGACGCTGAGAATTTTTTATTCTGCAAATTGGCTTTGATATAATTCTGAATAGAAACCTTTTTTCTCTAACAGTTCATCATGACTACCTTGTTCAATAATATCTCCATCTTTTAAAACAAGAATTTTATCTGCATTTCTAATAGTTGATAATCTATGAGCAATAACAAATGTTGTACGCCCTTCCATCAGCTTGTTCATCGCTTTTTGAATTAACACTTCTGTTCTTGTGTCAACACTTGAAGTTGCCTCATCAAGAATTAAAATCGGTTTATCTGCCAAAATAGCACGTGCAATAGTTAAAAGTTGTTTTTGACCCTGCGAAATATTTGAAGCCTCTTCATTTAATTCCATATTGTATCCACCCGGTAATGTTTTAATGAAGTGATGAATATGAGCCGCTTTAGCCGCAGCTATTACCTCTTCATCAGTTGCATCTAAACGACCGTAGCGTAAGTTTTCCATTATCGTACCTTTAAATAACCATGTATCTTGAAGTACCATTGTAAAGTAAGAACGTAAATCTCCTCTATTAAATAATGAAATATCCTTACCGTCTATTGTAATTTTACCACCATTAATGTCGTAAAAACGCATTAACAACTTAACCATAGTGGTTTTCCCTGCTCCCGTCGGCCCGACAATTGCAACCATTTCTCCTTTTTTAACATCACTTGTAAAATTTTTAATAATTATTTGATCTTCAATATACCCGAATCTAACATGATCAAACACGACGTTACCTTGTTTTTCAGTTATTTTAATAGGATTAACTACCGGCTGTTCTTCAGTGGCATCTAAAAACTCAAAAACACGTTCTGCCGCTGCAGTCAGACTTTGCACTTGCGTCATTGATTGAGCAATTTGTCCTATAGGTTGCGTAAAACTGCGAATGTATTGAATAAATGCTTGAATATCACCTACTCCAATTTTTCCGTTTGCAACCAATAACCCTCCTGAAAACACTATTCCCACGTAGCCTAAGTTTCCTACAAAGTTTATAATAGGAAACATCATCCCAGAGAAAAACTGTGACTTCCATGATGAACCATATAATTCACTATTTTTTTTCTTAAATTCTTTTATACTTTTATCTTTATGATTAAATGCTGTAATAATATTTTGCCCTGAATAACTTTCTTCCACCTGTCCATTAACATCCGATAGTGATTTTTGTTGATTGACAAAGTACTTTTGACTCATTTTAGTTAAACTCCCTAATAAAATTGCAGATATCGGGATTATTACAAGAGCGATTAAAGACATTACCGGACTGATTGTGAACATCATTACTAATATTCCCAACACCGTCATTACACTTGCTATAAGTTGAGTAAACCTTTGGTTAAGCCCTTGCCCAAATGTGTCAACGTCATTTGTAATACGAGATAAAGTTTCTCCAACTGTTCTTTGTTCAAAATACCCCATCGGTAATTTATTGATTTTCACACTAATATCTTTTCTCATATCATAAGTTAATTTTTGAGAAACATTACTCATCAACCAACCTTCCAGAAATATAAATAATGATGAAATAGCATATAAACCTAATGTTGTCAAAAGAATACCGGCTATTTTACCAAAATTTATTTCGCCTGTATTGTTTATTTTAGCAACCAAACCTTCAAATAACTCAGTAGTTGCACGCCCCATAATTTTAGGACCTATAATTGAAAAGATTGTTCCGGCTATTGAAAAAATAATAAGAAGTATCATAGGTATAGTGTATGTTTTAAACATCATCATCATTATTCTTTTAAATGTTTTGCCGAAATTATCAGCTTTTCTTACTTTTTTTTCATTACCCATGGCGCTTACCTCCTTTTCCCAATTCTTCTTCACTAAGTTGACTTTCTGCAATTTCTAAATATGTTGGACAATTATGAAGTAATTCTTCATGGCGTCCTATTCCTACTATTTTCCCTTCATTCATTACAATAATTTTATCGGCATTCATAATGGTTGCTATACGCTGTGCAACAATAATTGTAGTAATGCCCGACATTTTTTCTTGTAGCGTACGACGTAGTTTAACATCTGTTTTATAATCTAATGCTGAAAAACTATCATCGAACAATAATATTTTAGGTTTTTTCGCCAAAGCACGGGCTATGGATAAACGTTGCTTTTGCCCACCGGATACGTTACTTCCACCTTGAGCAATAGAACTAGAAAATTGTCCTTCTTTTTCAAGAACGAACTCACTAGCTTGGGCTATTTCCGTTGCTAATTTCATATCAGTATCGCTGATATTTGCATCACCAAACTTAATATTAGATTCAATAGTTCCACTGAATAAAACACCTTTTTGTGGTACAAAACCTAAAATGCTACGTAGTTTACTCATACTGACATCTTTAATATTCACTCCATCAATCGTAATTTGACCTTGCTGAGCGTCAAAATAACGAGGTATTAAATGAAGTAGTGTCGATTTCCCACTACCGGTGCTTCCTATAATAGCTGTTGTTTCCCCGGCTTCCGCTTCAAAGTTTATATCAGTCAAGACCGGATTATCCGCACCTTCAAACGTAAATGTTACATTTTCGAAACGAAGTGTTCCTTTAACATCATTTAATTTATTATCATCAACTTCTTTATTATCAACTACACTAATTGGTGTATCCAATACTTCATCAATACGTGTAGCCGCTACTGTAGCACGTGGTAATTGCATTACTAAAAATGTAAAAAACAGAAATGACATAACGATTTGCATTGTATAGGTAATAAATGCCATCATATCACCTACTTGTATAGAGCCGTTATTAATATTTTTACCACCGACCCAAATTATTAACAGAGCAATAGCGTTCATAATTAACATAATTGCCGGAAATAAAATTGACATAACACGATTAACAAATAGCTGATTATCCATTAAGCGTTTATTTTCTACATCAAAACGTTCTTCTTCATGTTTTTCGCGCCCAAAGACACGAATAACCGAAATACCCGTTAGCAACTCACGACTTACTAAATTAACTTTATCAATTAATTTTTGCATTATTTTAAATTTAGGAATTGACACTGCCATTATAAGCCCGATAATTAAACCTAGAACTCCGATACCGACAGCAATAATCCATGTCATACCGGTATCTGTTTGCATAACTTTGTAAATTCCCCATATCGCCATTATCGGTGCATAGAATGCAATAAAAAGTAACATATTTAAAGCATTTTGAATTTGTTGGATATCATTCGTAGTACGAGTTATTAATGATGCCGAAGAAAATTTATCAATATCTTGTTTTGAAAATGATAATACTTTGGTAAATAGTTTTTCACGTAGATTATATGCCACTTTTGCAGATACCCTACTCGAAATTAAACTTGAAAAAATACTTGCCACACCGCCAATCAATGTTACTAAAATCATTTTCCAACCGATATTTTTTAAATAATTTGTACGAATATTATTCGTATCAATATCAACTTTTTTATATTCTTCTTTTACGAAAGCTATTCCTCCTTGTTTAGTCATCATATTAGCAGATTGCCCTAAATCCTCAATAGCTTTTTTTCGTTGTTCTACCAATGTATCTTTCTGAACAACTCCGGCACTAACACCTTGTACCATTTGTTCTAATTTAATATTTTTATTTTTTGCTCCAAGCACAACAGTCATAGTTTCTTTAAAAATATTATTTAATTCATCTCGTGTTTCTTGTGAGATATTCTTTAATGTGTAAATATTGTTATTTTCTTCATAATTATTTTCTACCTTTTCAACTTCTTCAACAGTCATAAATACTTCTAATGTTTTTAATGACTCCTTGCTAATCTTAGTAGGTACTGAATCTTCAATACCACTTTGCTGAATTCCCGTATCTACTATTTTACTGGTATAAGTTGGTAATTCCAACTCCGTCATAGCCCTGACAGCAAGCAAGGATACTAAGATAATCATCGGCACTAAAAAACTTTTTAAATACTTAAATAATCTCATAGTATTACTCTTCCTCCTCTAAATCTCCTTTAACTACTTTGTTAATTTTAGCTATTAAATGTATCCAATTAATTTGTTCTTCTAAAGTAAATTTATCCCAAAGTTGTTGAAACCATTCTTCATATTTGGTACGTTCGCTCACCATATATTCTTCTCCAACTTTAGTTAATTGCAATAATTTTTTTCTTTTATCTTTAGTATCCGGCACCTGTTCAACAAAACCTTTATCCGTTAATTTTGAGATTATTGCCGTAACTCGAGATTTAGTAACACCGAGTTCCTCTCCAAGTTTTTGCATTGTTATACTTTGAAATTCCAATATAATTAATAATGCGTGGAATTCAACCTTTCGAAAAGGTTTATTTTCTTTGTTATGAAGTTTTTTCATCGTTACCCTAAGGTCATCCATAACATTCATAGCTTTTTTATAATTATCCATCTTATCACCACCCTATAAAAATAGTTCACATTATTAACTAAAAAGTTAACCATGTGAACTATTATATATAAAATTCTCCTTTTTGTCAAGGTTAGTTAATATATTTTTTTATAAAAAAACTATAAATATATTACCTCATCACATAACATATCTATATCCATTTTTATATGAGTTGTAAGAATAATTAAACGATTTGGATTTATATAATTTTTAATATATTCCCTTGTTTTATTTGCAGAAACCTCATCTAATCCATTGAAACATTCATCTAAAATAAGAGTTGTGGGATTTGACATAAAAGCCTGTATTAATAGCATTTTTTGTTTTGTTCCAAGCGATAACTGTCTATATTCTCTATCCTTATACTTCTCTACATTATAAAATTTCAACCAATACGATATATCAATTTCTTTTTTACTGTCGGACAAATTTTTTATAATATTCAAATTTTCATAAAGGGTAAAATCTTCCGTAAACTTTGGATTTTCTATAATAATTCCTGCATCTTCTATAAAATTATTTTTATTACGTATTTTTTTATTATCTTGAAAAACATTACCGCTTGTTAAAGTAGTATATCCACATAAACATTTCATTATTACAGTTTTTCCACTACCATTTTCTCCAACCAAACCGTAAATTTTACCATTCAAGAATTTTAAATTAAGATTTTCAAAAATAATCTTAGATCCATATTTTTTTAAACCATTTTGTATTCCTAACATATTTAAACCTCTTCATTCAACAATATTTTTTTTATTACTATCATTATTACAACTATTATATATATCCAAAACAAAATCATAGTACTTAAATAATTAATGAAAAATATATACAATATAATTAATATGTATATCAACGAAAATCTTTCTGTTTTTTTAATATTGAAAAACGTAAATATTATTAACCCAAGTAACAATAATAAAGGCAACTTTGCTATATCTACAATACCGTTGTAATAGTTATATAAATTTATATCTTTTGTTTTAATCGTATACGCTATTATCAATACAAATAAAAATATTACTGCATCCCTAAAGAATATTTTAAAGAAAAAAGAAAATGTCTTTATTTCTAAATCCAATATACTTGTACATTTATATCTTATCATTTTTTAAAAATTTTCTATATTTACTGATAAAACCTTACTATATACATAAAAAAACGCCATATATAAAGCTAACAATAAGATTACTTGTTCAATAATTATCTGTCTATCTTCATCAAAAATTTTGTGCATATCATATCTGATAAACTTACTAAAAGTTATTTGTGAAATTTCCCTAACATTAAACATCAGTCCATAAAAGACCGGTATTGCTATACTATATCCATATAAATTTTTCAATCTACTCATTTTAAAATTCTTTCTTATGCGTTAATTTAAACAATAAATATATTATCCCCATATAAATAAACGAAATAAACATCTGAATATTGCTAAATGCAACTCCACTAAACCAAGAAATAGACCCTTCTATCCCCAGTGATCTTGATATATACATTTTTAGAAAATCGCTAACTACATAAAGTGATAGAATATATGCTATTATTAAATAAATATAATTATACCCATAATCTATCAATGTTATTAAAAGCATTGTTGTAAAAAATATGTACATTCCGGTAAATATTACCAATAGAACAATATATCCGAAAAATGGCCCATTAACAAAACTAAAGATATTATTTTCCGGTACAAAATCATCAAAATTAGCACCTTTTCTTACTTTAAATCGTGTCAGAATATAGCATACTACGGTGTATGCCAATAGTACAACATAGAAAAATACAACCGGTAAAAAAGTAAGTAAATATTTATTTATACTTCTACTTTTTCCAATTAAATATTTAAAACTCTTATTTTTTATTTTATTATATTTATATAAAGCAACTACTATCATCGAAGGTAATAATAAAATAGTATAATCAATTATCGCTCTGTACATTACAGCCGGATCATAACTTGAGGAGAAAAAACTATTTCTCAGTGACACCCCATCAGCTGTTAAATCCGATGCATTTGTATCAAATTGGTAAAATTCAACTAATTCTTTTAAATCTCTTAATACAAAATATAATATCAAGAAAAAAATAGAATAAAAAATTATTTCTTTTATTTTAATATATTTACTCATGTTATTCTCCTATATTTCTCACTTAAGTATTTGATAAATGAGTTGCTCCTTCCATTCCAAATAAAACTACTATTATTAAAATTGTTTAAAATATTTTACTCACCTTTAATTTTTCTTTAATATGTTTATCTAACTTTCACTTCAAATATATCATATATATATCAAACGCTTTTATTTATAGTTATTAAATACATTTAAAATTCTTAAAAAATAGTAGGAACAGAAAAATTTCTGCTCCTACTATTTTTTATTTGCTGAATGCCCACGCTTGTAATAAATTATTTTCCACATCATTTTTGGTAAATCCGTTATAACTATTCAACTTAACATCATCATCATTTGGATCATTAATATAAAATTTTTCATCTTCATAACCACGAATAACTTTATACGTTGCCTTATCCCCAAACAATCCACTCTTCATTCGTACTAAAATAGGTTTATTATCTTTTAATGCCTGCTCAATATCTTCTATTTTACCAATATCAACTTTTTCCACTTTTAGATTATACTTGTCTGCAAATGCTGAAACAATACTTCCATATGTTCCTTGATTTTTAATATAATACTTATTACCTGCCCAATTCACAATATCATCAACACTTGGCGAATTATCTTCAATTAAATAATTAGCTATCATTGCTAAGGAAACAATCGCATCTCCATTTTCTTCTATTGTTTTCTTACCGTCTAAACCATATGAAATATTTCTATAATTATCTTGTTTAGTATAATACATCGGTATATTCAACCCTTTTTGTGGAAGATTTAGGAGCTGCTCTTTTCTCTTGGCATTGTAATTATCAATATTAATAAGATAATATAAATAAGATTCAACACCTTCTTTTAATGCTGTAATATACTGTTCATTAAATATTTTATCATTTAGTATATCTACATCAACCTTATCAGCTAAATTACCTGATATAATTTTTACTTGTGGTAAATTTTCGCTTAATTGATCAAAGTTACTTTGTTTTTCCGCTGAAGATATTTTAGAAATATATCTTGTTTTTAAGTTTTTTTCTAATGCACGGGCTATCCTTGATGATTCTGTTGTTAAATAATGTATTTTAAGTCCCTCACTATTTTTATTTGTTGCATTGTTTACATCAAATTCAAGTAATACATCCGCTTTATTATCTACTGAAATTTTCTTAATTTCATCTTTTGTCGGAATAACATCGTTATTTTCTCTCGTTAATATTACTTTTACACCGTCATTCGATAATTTTTTTTGTAATTTTTTTGCTATTTCTAAATTATAATTTTTGGGGTAAATATTTTTATAATCAGGCTGTTCTTCTTTTTTTATTATTGGATTTATTACTACGGTGTACGTAGCAAGTTTTTCTTTATTTTTATCTTCCGGACTTTTTATATCACTTCCTAATATCGCCCACCCCGGTATCCAACCTACATACTTATCGTTAGTTTCCACTTCATACCAAGCATCCATTTTGCTTAACATTTTCACATTGTCACCGGCAAAAATCTTTTTAAGCGACGGATAGGAGTCATCAGGTCCTGTCCTAACTTCTATTTCTTTAGATATAGCCAGATTATTTTCTTCATTCATGTTTTGCGGATTTATTTTTTTTGAAAAATAATACATTCCTCCAAACAAACAAAATAAGGTAATCAACCCTAACATTAATAATAAAATTGAATTATTTGTTCTTCTTATTTTCATACATTAATTTCCTGCCGATAATTTTTCATAAATAATAGTAACCGGACCGTCATTTACTATATTTACTTCCATCATAGTTTGAAATATTCCGGTTTCTACATTGACACCTTCTTCCCTTAAATATCCATTAAAGACTTCATACAATTCTTTTGCTTTTTCTGCCGTTGCCGCATTTGTAAAACTAGGTCTTTTACCTTTTTTAGTATCAGCATAAAGGGTAAATTGAGATACCGATAAGATGCTTCCTCCAACATCCTTTAATCCCAAATTTAATTTTTCATTTTTATCTTCAAACAATTGAGCTTCCGCTATTTTTTTCGCAAGATACTTTGCATCTTCTTTCGTTGACCCTTTATGAACTCCAACTAAAAGACAATACCCTTTACCTATAGTACCGACAATTTTCTCATCAACACTGACACTTGCTTTTTTTACTTTTTGTAATACTATTTTCATATTTCACCTATTTTACTATTCTTTCCACATTATAAACATCCGACAATTGTCTTAGTTTTTTTATAATAAAATCACATTCATCAACATTTTTTACATAGATTCCTAAATTAATCACGCATGTTTTATTAAGTTTAGATTCAGAATTAAGTTTTTTTATTTCTACCCTACTCTCATTTAATGTCAATAATACTTGCTGTAATAATAAATCTCTATCAAAAGCATGGATTTGTAATGTAACGCTATAATGTCTATGATTAAGACTTTGTACCCATTCCACATCTAAAAATCTATCTTTATCTTCTTCACTAAGATTCGGACAATTACTTCTATGGACTGTAACACCACGCCCCTTTGTTATGAAACCGACTATTTCATCCCCCGGAATTGGCTGGCAACATTTAGATAGTCTTACTAAAATATTATCAACACCCTTTACATAGACACCGGTTTCCGTAATAATATTTTTATTATCATCTTCCGCATTTACCAATTTCTCCAGTTTAGCTTGTGCCATTCTTTCTTTCCGAAGTTTTTCAGTTAAACGAGTTACAACTTTATTGGCAGTAAGACCACCATATCCGATCGCAGCATAAAGTTCTTCAATACTGGCAAATTTATACCGAGATAAAACAATTTCTATATTTTCTTGCGTTAACACTTCATCAATATCAAAATTATTTGCCTTAATTTCATCTTTAAGAAGTATCTCACCTTTTATTAGGTTTTCTTCTCTAGCTGCTTTTTTAAAGAACGATTTTATTTTTGATTTTGTCTGAGAAGATGTTGCTATATCAAGCCATGAACGTTTCGGACCGGTAGAATTTTTACTCGTTCTAATATCACAAATTTCTCCTGTAGATAATTTATAATCAAACGGTTCTATCTTATCATTTACTGTCGCTCCGATCATTTTATTTCCGACTTCTGAATGAATAGCATAAGCAAAATCAACAATACATGAGCCTTTAGGTAATTCTATGATATCGCTATTCGGTGTAAAAACATATATTTTATCACTTAATAAATCTACTTTTAGAGATTCCATAAAACTTTCGGCTGTAGTTTCAGTTTCATCGTTAGCAGCCATTTGTTGAAACCAATTTAATTTTTCATAAAAATTATTTTTTTTATTGACTTTTTTACCTTCTTTATATGCCCAGTGAGCAGCAATACCTTTTTCAGCTATTTCGTGCATTTCATAAGTTCTAATTTGTACTTCAAGTGTTTGTCCGTCAGGTGCTATTACTGTCGTATGTAACGACTGATACATATTCGGTTTAGGCATCGCTATATAGTCTTTAATCCGCCCGGGGATAGGAACCCACAAGTTATTTACAAGTCCTAAAGTTGCATAACAATCAGCAATGCTATCTACCAATACACGTACAGCTAATAAATCATAAATTTGATCAAACGTTTTATTTTGTTTTATCATTTTTTTATAAATACTGTAAATATGTTTCGGTCTTCCGTTTACTTGAGCTTTAATATTATTCTCCCTTAGCAATTCGGTAATACTAAAACACGCCTCTCTTATGCTCTCTTCTCTTGCGCTACGTTTTTGTTTCATCATACCGACAATAGAAAAATATTGTGCGGGATACATATATCTTAATGATGTATCTTCAAGTTCCCATTTTATCGAACTTATCCCTAATCTATGAGCAAGTGGTGCATAAATTTCTAATGTTTCGCTGGCTATTTCACGTTGTTTTTCTTCCCTCATGTATTTAAGGGTTCTCATATTATGAAGTCTGTCGGCTAATTTTACAAATATTACTCTTAAATCTTTAGCGATTGCTACAAAAAGTTTACGATGATTTTCTGCTTGAGATTGCCTTTTAGAGCGAAATTTTACCTTATCTAATTTTGTAACGCCGTCCACTATTACGGAAATATCTTCGCCAAACTCATTTTGAATATCTTCTAATGTAAATTTAGTATCTTCTACTACATCATGTAAAAAACCTGCACATATAGTGGCATAATCTAATTTAAGTTCCGTCAAAATCCCTGCAACTTGAATAGGGTGCAAGATATAAGGTTCTCCTGATTTTCTAAATTGATTCTCATGTGCAATTTTTGCAAATTCATATGATTTTTTTATAATATTTATCTGCTCTTGCGATAAATATTTTCTTGCCATATCTTCAACATTTTTATAGTCATAAGGGTATTCAAGATTCACAGAAATTCCTCCTTCTTTAAAATTTTCTTTATCCCTATTATCATACCACAAAAACTAACAAATTTGTTATATTTTATTAAATTTTAAGTTAAAACACCTTTGAATACATCGCCCCAAAAAGTTAGACCAAGAAAATCTAACTTTTTGGGGTCGATATAAAATCAAAGATGTCTATTATTTATTATTTAGTTTCCACATCTTGAGATAAGTCAACCTCGTTTAGTGGAATAATTTTAGTTTTATATTTTACTTTGTGATATATATAGAAGAATAAAAATATCGGAATTCCCATATACGTGGTTAGCATACCGCTCCAATTTACTATACCTTTTGTTATTAATTCTGTATCCTGTCCAACAATTACAATAATACAAAGTACTAAAGCAATAATTGGACCAACCGGGAACCATTTTGCACGATATTTCAAATCTTCTAAATTTTTCCCTTGGGCTGTATATGCTTTTCTGAAACGATAATGACTAATTGCTATTCCTAACCAAGCAATAAATCCGGTAAGCCCGCTGGCTGCCACGATATAAGTATACGCATTTTGATTAGTAAGTTGAACCAGAAAAATTACAAACACTACCGCAGCGGTAGTAAGCAAAGAAATAACCGGTGTACCATATTTAGTTACTCTACTAAATATCGGATATGCTAATTTTTCTTTACTCATAGCATAAAGCATTCTTGTTGAAGCATACAATCCTGAATTACCTGCTGATAAAATAGAAGTTAGTATAACCGCATTCATTACACTGGCGGCTAAAGCAAAACCGGCGTTTTTGAACACTATGGTAAACGGTGATTTTGCTATTTCTTCTGTACTGCCGGCACCTAATAAGTCCGGTGAAGTATATGGAATAAGTAATCCTATTACCAAAATAGCCAGCACGTAAAAAATTAATATTCTCCAAAAAACTTGTTTTACAGCTCTTGGGATACTTTTTTCCGGATTTTCGCTTTCTCCAGCTGTAATACCGATTAATTCTGTACCTTGGAAAGAATATCCGGCAATTAAAAATACACCGAGTGTTGCTAAAATCTGTCCTGATAATGAATTATTTTCTCCAATAAACGGAGCATCTCCTATAGTCAAATTTTTAAATCCGATATAAGGACCGCCCAAAATTCCAAAAATTGTTAAACAACCTACTACTAAAAATATTATAACTACTACTACTTTAATTAATGCAAACCAATATTCACTTTCACCGTAGACTTTTACACTCAAAGAATTTAATAAGATAATTAATGCCAGAAAAATTATACTCCAAGCCCAGCTTGGTAAAATACGCATCGGTTCCCAATAACTGACTGCCAACGCCGATAATTCTACGTCTGCCGCTACTGTAATAACCCAATTAAACCAGTAGTTCCACCCAAGGGCAAACCCCAATGACGGATCCACATATCGTGAAGCATATGTACTAAACGACCCTGAAGTCGGTAAATACGTAGCCATCTCACCCAAAGATGTCATTAAAAAATACACCATAAGACCGATACAAAGGTATGCGACAATCGCACCTCCCGGTCCGGCACTATGAATCGCTTGACCACTCGTCATAAATAATCCACTACCGATACAACCACCAATAGCGATCATACTTATGTGACGTGATCTAAGATTTCTTTTTACTTCTGTTGCGTTGCTATTATTATTTGTCATTATAAAACCTCCTTAGATAAAAATAAAAAAGCACAACATCTACCATATTTGTACGGAGTCATACTTCAACAATTATCTCTCCAAAACAAGATACTAGTAGCTCAACATAGCACAACATGGCTATGACAGTCCTATACCTATTAAGTATAGTCCCAACAATATTAATATAGGATTAATACCATTTCGGCGACGTTTCCTTTCTGATAATGTCATAAAGCCCTATACTTTCAATTATCATACTATTAAAAATCGCGACCTCTACCTCACTCATTTCGTGAGGCATATATTTAATTTTATGGTTCTAATTATAGTATAGTTTTTTGGGCTTGTCAATAGAGAAAATTCATTTTTAATAATATATTCACTAAGCTATAATACAGATTGTTAAATAAAACCACCCGTATTCAGTCTATTTATATAGAATATTAGCAATATATTTTATGTATAATAAATTATATACTTATATACGAAATATTTTTTGTTGCTAATTCTATAATAATGGCAACCTTAAGAAATCAACCGCAAAGGACAAAAACGAGCCTAATACCACTACTAACCCTTGCTGAAATATTTGTAAAATAATATATATATTTTCCTCTTTTTTGTATTATTAAACCAAACAAAAATCTTTAGTGTTTTATCAATTATAACACTAAAGATTTTCATTAATTTAATTTTTTATTGCCCTAACACAAAAACATCACCGGCTTGCTCTTCTTTTTTATTTCCCCTACTTAAAAACGAAACTTTATTAGCAATTATAGATAATTGATAATGATTAACTCCGTTCTTATCTTTATAAACATTGTTACTAAGGTTTCCCACTATGTTTAGTAGACTACCTTTATCACAATATTTAACCGTATTTTCCGCATTTTTCCCAAAGGTGGTAAATTCTAAAAATTCTGTTTCATATTCGCCATCTTTATTTTTGTAATCAGATTGCACTGCTAATGTTGCTTTTAAATAATTTTTCCCACTTTCACTTTCTCTTAATTCCGGTTTTTTTACTAATCTTCCAATCAATATTACTTGATTTAACATATTATTACTCTCCCTTTATTTATTATTAAAATTCTTATCAAATTTTTATCACTATTTATGAATTAATGTAACAAATACTTCGCCCGCTTCTAAAAATTCTGCATTAATATAATTATCACCATCAAAATGCAAAACTTTTCCCGGTTCTACTATGTGAGTTTCAGTCTCATTAAGATGTACCTCAACTTTTCCCTTAACAACTATAAATATTACTAATGCTTCCGGATGATTATGTTTAGGTATTTTATCACCCTTATTCCCAACTTTTTTTACCAATTTAAATCTATCATGTGTTTTTAATAATCCTGCTTCATTAAAAATAGTTCCTATTTTCATTTTTAAATACTCCTTTATTTTAGTCATTTTTAATTTTTTTATTGATAAAACATACGTAGTTCATATCGTTTTTCAATTTACCAAATGTCGTTTTCATTTTTATAAATTGTTCTCTATTCTCAGGTTTTAGACCATTTTTTACGATTCGTAATGTATTAGCTATTCCCTCATCTTTAACCATTCCTTCCGGAGTCATTAAAGTAAGTTCACCTTGAAGAGAATTTACAATTTTAAAACCGTGTTCTTCAAATAGTTCTTTCCATTCATTTTTTGGAAGTGGAAAAACATTGATGTTTATTGAATCTGACAATATTTTTCTTGTTTCTTCATAATTATTTATCAATATTATATCGTGTGTTAATAATAATCCTCCCGGTTTTAATACTCTAAAATATTGTTTAAGTGCTCTGTCTTTACTTTTATTACTACACATTGTTAACATCGCTTCATTAATTACATAGTCAAAACTATTATCAGGAAATTCTAAATGAAAAGCATCAGCACGTAAAAATTTAATATTTTTAAATCCTTTTTTTACCGCCACTTCTGTTGCTTCTTGTATTGATGTTTTATCAACATCTATCCCTATAAATGCAGTCGCCGGATATTTACCGGCTAATTCCAAGAGATTTACTCCCCTATTGCAAGCTACTTCAAGAACACTATCTCCCGGTTTAAAATTAGTATGTGCTAATAAAAAATTTGTTCCTGTCACTCCTCCGGGCCTTAGTCTTTTTTTACCGAGTTTTTTTAAAAACTGATGACCTTGCTCTTTTTTCATAATACTTACCTCCTAATTAAATTATTATCATCATCCTTTATTTTATAACATATCAATTTATAAAGCCAGTTTTTTTATAGCGTTTTATAAAAAATTATATGTAATAAATAATATACATAATAATATCATAGACACAAATATTATTAAATTTCCTTTAATATTTTTATCTCACAATATCTAACTTTAACAGTTTGTTTAAAATCATTTATAAAGTATATTAACGTTATTACTTATTTGCATTATAATTATTCCCAATTAGTAAGTTTATTATTACAAAATAAAAAAATTAATACTTAATGTGTACTAATTTTTTTACCTATTATATTACATTTTAAAAAAGCAATGAAATTAATGCTAAAATTGGTAATCCTCCTTGTTTTAAAATGATTTTTTTATCACTTGTTAAACTACCATAGATTGCTACTAAAATAATATATATTAATAACATAGCTACAACTTCTTTAGCATTATTTGAAATAAATGCTCCATACAATAAAGCAATACCCAGCAAACCGTTATAAATCCCTTGATTTTTAAACAATATATTTAAAGCCGGTCTTCTTAATTCTTCTTGACTTATATTAAATACCCTACTTGTACTTTGAGAATCTGTCGCAAATGTTTCTAAATACATAATATAAAAAAACAATAGTGCTACCAATACTGTTAAAATTGTTGATATAATATTCATTTCAATACCTCTTTATTTCATATTTTTTTAAAATTTATTTAATAATGATACTAAATTCTTTAAATCATCATGTGTAAATTCCGAATTTAATATATTATTTAAGTCATATTCTTTCTCACAGTTATCAATTTTCACTTTAGCATACTCTGTTATCTCCACATTCATTTCTCTATTATTTTGTTCATTTCTACTTCGTTTAATATACCCTCCTTGTTCCAAAATTTTTAAATGTCTTGTAATAGCTGCGCCATCTATTTGCAATGTATCACATAATTTTCGTTGAATACACGGTGAATTTTCCTTTAAATACATAAGGATTTGATAACGTGTTAGACTAACGCCCATTTCATTTTCAAATAAATACGTCAGTTGTTGATTGATTATCTTTAAGTTATACAGTAAGTCACTAAATTCTTCTACTTCCATAATTACTCCTTTTAATTATTGATAAGTCAATAGTTTTCCTAATTAGTATAATTCATAATTGTTGACTTGTCAACGATTTTAATGTAAGAAATTTTCTTACATTCAATGTAAGGCTTTTTCTAATTCTCAAAAACTTTGATTTATAAACTTTACAATCGTTTTCTGGTTTTCTATAATTATAGTTACAAATTAAAAATATTTTAACCAAGGAGGAAACAAAAATATGTTTTCATTTCTTAAGGCATCTACCCCTAAACCCAGAATTGAAAATTCTAGGACGGACGCTGAATATAAAAAACTTCGATGGCAAGTATTTTCCGGTGTATTTATAGGGTATGCAGCATACTATTTAATAAGGAAGAATTTTTCTCTTGCTATTCCATATTTAATTGATCAATATGGTTATACTAAAGCTGATTTAGGTAAAGTTTCTCTTGCTTTATCTCTTGCATACGGATTTAGTAAATTTATTATGGGGAACGTATCGGATAGAAGCAATCCCAAGTATTTTATTACTATCGGATTAGTTGCTTCTGCACTTGTTAGTTTAATATTCGGGTTAGTGCCGGCTGTACTTTCATCGCTTACATTTATGATTGTTTTATCCGCACTTAACGGTTGGTTTCAAGGTATGGGGTATCCTCCGGGAGCTAAAACAATGACAAACTGGTTCTCAACTTCAGAACGTGGTGCTTGGTGGAGTTGGTGGAATATTTCTCATAATCTTGGTGGAGGATTAATAGGACCTCTTGCACTATTAGGATTATCTATATTCGGTGCTTGGCAATCATTATTTTACTTACCTGCAATAATTGCAATCATTCTGGCAATTATTATGTTCTATTTAATGAAAGATACTCCGGAATCAGAAGGTTTACCTCCTGTTGATGAATGGAAAGGTGAAAAAATTATAGAAAAAATCGAATCTGCTCACACATTATCAGCTAAGGATATTTTCTTTAAATACATTATTAATAATAAATTTTTATGGGCTATAGCTATCGCTAATGTGTTCGTATACTTTGTACGCTATGGTATTATTGACTGGGCACCTACATATTTAAAAGAAGTTAAACACTTCTCAGTTGATAAACAAAGTTGGGCTTATTTCCTATATGAATATGCCGGTATATTTGGAATGTTAGCCAGCGGGTATTTGAGTGATAAAGTGTTTAAAGGGCACCGTGCTCCCCCTATGTTATTATTCTTAGTTGGTGTACTTATTGCTGTGTTTATTTACTGGAAAAATCCTCCGGGCAATCCGCTTATTGACAATGCTTGTCTTGTAGCTATTGGATTTTTAATCTATGGACCTGTTATGATGATCGGTTTACAAGCTGCCGATCTTGTCCCACGTGTCGCTACAGGAACGGCAACAGGGCTTACCGGATTATTTGGGTATCTGCTGGGTTCTGCCAGTGCAGGCTATGTAATGGGTAAACTTGTTGATCTATTCGGCTGGAACGGTGGTTTTTATGCGTTAATTCTTTCTTGTATTTTGGCATTTATCTTCATCGGTTTAACACTATTCAAAAAAACTTCTAAACAGTTAGAAACTAAAACAAAATAATATTATAAAAGCTATAGACTCGGTATTTATCCGACTATCTATAGCTTTTATATCTTTTTATGCTGTTAAATAAATCCTGTAATTTTCTTTTTATTAGTAAAAATAACCATTTTATTTATAAGTAATTTATAACATTATATTATGTTTTAAATATTCCACTAATTCACTTCGTTTCTTTGTATTAGTTTTTTCCATAAGACGCTTTTTATAAGTATCTATCGTTTTTACACTCAAAAATAATTTCTCTCCTATTTCAGTTAAAGTATATCCCATTAAAATATATTTTGCCACTTCTTTTTCCCTTTCACTAAGTTCAGATATTGCTTTTTCTTGATATAATTCATAAAAAATACCACTATATTTCTTATTAATATATATTTCACCATTATTCATAACTCTATCTATTGCTGTTAATATTTCCTCATGTGCATTACTTTTTGTTATATAGCCTCTAGCGCCTAATCTCAAAGCTTTTTTTACATAGTTTTTATCTTCATACATACTTAAAACCAAAACTTTTGAATTAATATTCAGTTCAGTTACTTTTTTTAATATGTCATATCCTGTTCCGTCCGATAATGATATATCACAAATTATTAAATCATAATTCATGTTTTTTATCTTTTCCATTGATTCTTCTACTGTTGAACAATCTTCTACTACTTCCTTACTATAATGATCTTCTAATAACACTTTAATTCCTATTTTTATCAATTTATGATCATCTATAAGTAATATTTTCATCAATTTTTTCCTCCACCATATTTCTTCTAAATTTACATTTTAGAATGGTTGTATATTCTAAATTATTATCTAATTCAAATTGACCGTCAAAATCCAATACTCTTTCTCGAATTCCATAAATTCCTAATCTACCTTCTTTTCTTGCCTTTTCCACCCTATCTAAAGTTAATCCTACACCATTATCCGAAATCGCTAACGATATATAATCCGAATTAATATAAAATTTTATATCAACTTTTGTAGCCTGTGAATGTTTTCTTATATTTGTTAAGGTTTCTTGAATAATTCTATAAATAGTTATATCAAAATTGCTATTTTTTAAATCAATATAATTGGTATCAAATGAAACATCTAAATTATAGAGTTCCTTATAATCTTCAATGTATTTTAAAATTGTTTCTTTTAAACCATGTTCTTCCAAACTGGCAGGTCTTAAATTCACCGCAATATTTCTTATATTTGTTAAACTTTGTTCTATTTCATTTTTTATTAAATTTAACCTTTCTTTCTTCGTTTCATCTTTTTCCTTTTCAATTAAATTACTCAATAGAAACAATAAACTGGCTAAAGATTGGCTTACTTCATCATGAAGCTCTCGTGAAAGCATTGCTCTTTCTTTTTCTTGAACCTTAAAAACTTTATTTAATAAATGATTATTTATTTTTTTATTACTTCTATTATCCTCTACCATTTCATTTATGGAATCTACTAACTCATAAAAGTCTTTGCTATAACTGTATTTATTAACTTTGTTTTTATAATCACCTTTATTTATTATTTCATTTGTTACTTTTGTTAAATCTTCGACCGGTCTTTCTATCATTTTTGATATGCGATATGCTATTATTAACAAAAATACAAAAACTATAACGTTTAATGCTATTATTTTTATAAACTCAAGATAAGTTAAATTGTATATTTCTTTTGTGTAAAATCCTATTCGTATATACCCTATATTTACTTCATCTATACCGGAAGTAAAATCCATAATTTCCCCATTATTGCTTCGGTATATTCTAAATTTATCATTCTCCACTTTCACTTCTGATAACTTCTTAGGCAGTTCCTTTAAGGTTTTTCCTAAAACATTTTTTTCATTGTCATAAATAATAATATATGAAACTTCCTTATTAGAACTGAGATTTTGAATTTTTTGATGAATTTCATATGTATTATTTGTTCGAATATCTTCAGACAGCATACTTGATAATTGATAATATACTTGGTTTATCCTATTTTTCATAGCATCTTCTAAAATAATTTTATTATTTTTGTAAGTATAGGATAAAATTATACTGGTATATATAGTATAGATAACAATAAAAAAAGTTATAATTTTATTTTTTATTTTTAATTTACCTAACATCTTTAACCTCTTCTAATAGAGTTGGATAGTTTTCTATTTTTGTATCTTCAAAATTTTTAATTTGTAATCTTTCTAATACTGTTTTTATAGTGCTATCTTTATCTATATTAAATAAAATATTCTTTAATTTTTCTTTATCCTTATAATTTTTATGCGTTACTACCGGTCCGGTTGCAACTTCCGGAAATATTTTTATTACTTTTATATTATCTTTTATATTAGAATCTTCATTTGCTAGATTTTGCAATGCCCAGTCATCTATACTCGCTGCGTAAACTACTCCGCTAAGTACTTGTTTTATAGAATCTTCATGACTATATGTAAAATAATATTTATTATTAAAAAATTTATTAATGGTTGTGTTTTGTTGTTTAAAGTAATTATTCACTGCCAAATAACCTGAATAACTATAATTATCTACAAAAGCAAAATTTTTATTATTTAATTCTTCAAAATTTTCTATTTCGGAATCTTTTCTGGTAATAATTATCGGATGATAGTATGCTTTTCCTCTGTTCGGTCTGGCTATTAATTCTAAATCTTTTTTATCTTCATATAAAGAATAAGCACCTGTCGATAAAAAGGCTATATCTATTTGATTATTTTTTAATAAGGTATTTATTTCTTTATAACTTTTTTTCTGAACCAATTTAACTTTTTTATTTAGCTTTTTACCGATATAACTTACCAATTCTTTTTCAGACACGTAACCTTTATTTCCACCGGTTACAGATATAATTCCTATTGTTACTATATCTTCAGGTATTGAATAATTTTCATTAATATTCACCGTATCTTTAAAATCTATATATTCTGTATTGGTTTTATTATTTAGAGAGGTTACTAAGAATAACAGTAGCAATGCTACAACACTATATACAAAATATAAAATCTTTTTACCCATATTGTTCCTCCTAAAATAATTTTCTTACTTATTATACAATAAAAAGTACATTTTAGAAATCTCTAAAATATACTTTTTATTTTAATCTATAAATATTTACCTGCTTCTTTTATACTAAGATTAGACATCTGTTTATGATATTTTTCTATAAAACTTTTTACCCACTTAGGATTTGTTTTTGAGTAATCTCTTAATGCCCATCCTACTGCTTTATTTACAAAAAATTCCGTATGATTTAAATTATTTATTAGTATTTTTTCTAATAAATCTACGTTGGTGTTTTCTTTTCTTAATAATTGATGATCAATTGCGACACGTCTAAGCCAAATATTATCATCTTTACTCCACTCTAAAATTACACTTTCCAATTCTGAATAACGACTAATAAGGCTTCCAATAACCCTATCAAGAATATCAACACTATCCCACCATGATTTTGTAACAACAAGGGATTTTAGTTTAGGTAAATCTTCTTTTACCAAAAATTTCTGCATTGTTTTTAAATAATATCCTGCTATATATTGGCACTCTCGTTTATCGTATTCCCAACAATATTTTATAAAATTCCAATCAATACTTTTGGTTTTTTTCGCCTCTTTAAAATATGGTGTCCATAATTCTTTTCTTTTCGGAGCTTGGATACCAAAAAACAAAAACTTATTTTTCATATACTTTTCCATAAATTTCGCTTGGGTTGGATTAGCATTTTTTTCAAATTCTTTTATCAAATTTTCTAAATTCATAATTTTATTTTCTATTATCTAAACTTGCTTTAATAAAACCAGCAAATAATGGATGTGATTTTTCAGGGCGTGATTTGAATTCCGGATGAAATTGTCCTGCGATAAACCATGGATGTTCCGGCAATTCAATGACCTCTACTAAACGACCGTCAGGACTTACACCTGATAAAACTAATCCTTTTTCCATTAAACGTTCACGATAAAAGTTATTAAATTCATAACGGTGACGATGACGTTCAGTAATCTCCAAAGCATTATATTCTTTATGTGCTTTAGTTCCCTCTGTTAAAACGCATGGATAACTTCCTAAACGTAAAGTCCCCCCCATCTCTACCACATTTTCCTGATCCGGCAGTAAGTTAATAATTGGGTATGGAGTATTCGGATCAAGTTCTGATGAATGTGCTCCGGTAAGTCCACAAACATTACGTGCAAATTCTACTGCTGCAAGCTGCATTCCTAAACAAATACCGAAATAAGGCACTTTATTTTCACGTGCATATTTAATTGTTGTGATTTTCCCTTCAACACCTCTATCTCCAAAGCCTCCCGGTACTAAAATTCCGTCTGCATCTTTTAGATAATCATATACATTTTCTTCTGTAATATCTTCTGATTGGATCCAATCAATTTCCACTTTTGCATTATATTTATATCCTGCATGTTTTAATGATTCTACAACTGAAATATATGCGTCATGTAATTCAACATATTTTCCGACTAAAGCAATTTTAACAGTATCTTTTAAATTATCAACACGTTTTACTAATGATAACCATTCTGTCATATCTGCTTCCGGTGCTGTCAAATTGAAGTGTTTTAAAACAATATCATCGATTTTTTGATTCTTTAAATTAACCGGTAGTTCATATAAATTACTAACATCTCTACTTTCTATAACATGTTGTTTTGGAATATCACAGAATAATGAGATTTTTGCGCGCAGCTCATCTGTTAACGCAAGTTCATTACGAACGACGATAATATCCGGTTGGATTCCTAACCCACGCAATTCTTTAACTGATTGTTGAGTTGGTTTTGTTTTCATTTCTCCAGCAGCTTTAATATAAGGTAACAAAGTACAATGTATATAACAAACATTTTCACGCCCTAAGTCGCTTCGAATTTGTCGAATAGCTTCTACAAACGGTAATGATTCTATGTCCCCTGTCGTACCGCCGATTTCTGTAATAACAACATCGGCATCACTTGATTCACCCGCTAATAAAACACGTGATTTAATTTCGTTAGTTACATGAGGAATTACCTGTACTGTTCCTCCTAAATAATCTCCACGACGTTCTTTTTCAATAATTGATGAATAAACACGCCCCGCAGTTACGTTTGAATATTGCCCTAAATTTACATCAATAAAACGTTCATAATGTCCTAAATCTAAATCCGTTTCCGCTCCGTCCTCCGTTACAAATACTTCTCCGTGTTGATATGGACTCATTGTTCCCGGGTCAACATTCAAATATGGATCAAATTTTTGCAAAGTTACTTTTAATCCTCTGTTTTTTAACACTCTACCTACTGAGGCAGCTACTATACCTTTTCCTAATGATGATACTACTCCACCTGTTACGAAAATATATTTTGTCATTGCATTCTCCTTTAAAAATAATAAAACCCCCTACTATTTTTAAGTAGGGGGACTGTTCCTTAATTTCACTCTTTCAGAGTGCCCGTCTATTATTCTAACATAATGTAGTGTTTTAAGCAATTAAAAACCTTCAATATTTTTTTAATTAAAAGAATTTAAATGATTTAAGCGGGTAGTATCTTAAACTTACTTTTCCTATCATAGCTTCTTTTTTTACAAAACCAAAAATACGACTATCTGTACTATGTTGTCTATTATCTCCCATTACGAAATATGTTCCTTCCGGAACGGTTTTTGATTTCGTACTGCTTAAATACTCTATATTAAAATCCGGTGTTAATGGTGAATTACCTTCTGATTTTGCTTCTTTTATCTTCTGCTCAAGATATGGCTCATCCACTTTTTGACCATTTACATATAGTACATCATTTTTATATTCAATCGTATCTCCCGGAACACCAATAATACGCTTAATATAATCATCTGTTTCATTAGCATGGAAAACCACTTCATCTCCACGTTTATAATTTTTACTTAATTTATTAACGAACACTTTATCATTATCTGCAAATGTATAGTCCATCGAATGACCTTTTACGGTGAACGGAGCAATTACGTACGTACTCAATACTAAATAAATAACTATAGATACGACAACGACAACTATCCATTCCAAAATTTCTCTCAAAAATTTCACTGTCACAATCCCTCTTTTTTATATTATTATGATTTCTAATTTTATCACACTTCTTGGTAAAAATCAAAAATGTCTTGTCGTACTATTATAGTTTCTAAACATTAAGTTAACTTTAAAGAAACAATATATTTTGATGGTTTCTATATACTTATACTATTACGTTTGGGGAACTATAAAGATATATTACAAATCATTTCTCCATTTAAGAAGTTTTTCTACATCTTCTTTTTTAATATAACCATTATTAAGTGCCTCTTCTATTAAATAGTTATAATTTGTCAATGTGTGGTATACCACATTATCTTTAGCAAATGCTTCTTTTGCTTTCAATAAATCATAACTAAATATTGCTACAACTCCCAAAACTACTACTCCTGCTTCTTCTAGAGCTTTTACTACCTTTAATGATGACAATCCTGTTGAAATTAAATCTTCGATAACAACAACCTTTTGTCCGGCAATTAAACGTCCTTCTATCTGATTGGTCTTACCGTGCTTTTTCTTTGAATTTCTCACATAAACCATAGGTAAATTCAGTATCTCACTCACCCACGCAGCATGTGGAATACCTGCAGTAGCTGTCCCCGCTACTGCTTCTACATCTGGGAAAAATTTCCCAATCAATTCTGACAATCCGTTAGCTATTTCTCTTCTTGTTGTTGGATACGACATCGTTATTCTATTATCACAATATATAGGAGATTTAATTCCCGACGTCCATGTAAAATAATCATTGGGTCTTAATGTCACCGCTCCAATATCCAGTAAATGTTTTGCTATTTGATTTTCTATGTTCATAGTTTACTCCTTTTCATTCATTATTGTTTGTAAATTGCTCTTTAATAAATTTATATATTTTTTGGGGATTACTTACTTTAGTTATTGAACGACCGACTACAATATAGTTACTACCTTTTTCGTTTGCCATTTGAGGTGTAGCTACACGTTTTTGATCCTCTGTTCTGTCGTTTTTCAATCTTATTCCCGGAGTTATTTTTAAAAAATTTTCTCCACATTCTTCATTAATCAACCCAACTTCCCATACTGATGATACAACTCCGTCAAGCCCCGCTTTTTTTGACAAACGCGCATAGTTTCTCACACTTTCTTCTAGTGATGTTATCACTAATTGCTCTTTTTTCATATTTTCTTCCGACGTTGAGGTAAGTTGAGTAATAGCTATTACTTTTGTATTTTCTCCACCGCCATCTACCATACCTTGTTTAGCAGCTTTTAACATTTCAAATCCTCCTGCTGCATGTACCGTCAATACATCTATATTGAATTTAGCTAGCCCTTTTGCTGCACCATAGACTGTGTTAGGTATATCATGAAGTTTTAAATCTAAAAATATTTTATGCCCTAAATTCTTTATCTTTTCTATTATTATAGGTCCATTTTGTAAATATAATTCCATACCAATTTTTACGAACAATTTTTCTTTTTCAAACTTTTCTAAAAATCGCAATGTTTCTTTTACTGTTGGGAAATCTAAAGCTATAATAACATCTCTTTGCATTGTATATTCCTCCTTTTGTTATACTTATAATAATTTATTAACAGTCAACAATTTTTAATTTTTATAAGCACGTCCTTTTAAATCCAATATATGATTTACTCCTAATTCGTCTAAGGCATTCTCTAGTTTATCAATGATTTTTGGGCAAACATAAGGATCTGTAAAATTTGCCGTCCCTACTGCCACGGCACTTGCCCCGGCTGAAATAAAATCAATTACATCCCATTCATCCATAATTCCGCCCATACCAATTATTGGAATATCAACAGCTTGTGATGTTTGATAAATCATACGGATTGCTACCGGTTTTATTGCAGGGCCCGACAACCCTCCCGTTACATTTGCTATTATCGGTTTTCCTGTTTTTTTATCTAATCTTATTCCCACCAATGTATTAATCATTGTTATACCATCAGCACCTCCACTTTCAACAGCTTTTGCCATTGTTACAATATCGGTTACGTTAGGTGATAATTTTACATAAACCGGCACTTTGGATACTGTTTTTACTCGTTCTGTCAAATAATGTGCCGTACTTGGATCTGTGCCGAATTGAATACCGCCGCTTTTCACATTAGGGCATGATATATTTAATTCCAACGCATGTACATTAGGTGCTTTACTTATATGTTCTGCAACATAAACATAATCATCTACCGTACTGCCGGCGATATTGGCTATAACTGGCACATTATACTGTTCAAGTTCTTTTAGCTTAGTATTAATAATAGTGTGTACACCGGGATTTTGTAATCCTATTGCATTAAGCATTCCGCTAGAAGTTTCCGCTACTCTCGGTGTCGGATTCCCAAACCTTGCCTCTTTTGTTGCAGCTTTTATCATAATTGCACCAAGTTTTGATAAATCGTAAAATTGAGCATATTCCAATCCGAATGCAAAACATCCTGAAGCCGGCATTATAGGATTTTTTAAATTTAAACCGGGTAGTTGCACTTTTAATCGCTCATTCATAGTTAATCTCCTATACCGCTATCTCGTCCGCTTTATACACCGGACCGTCATAACATACTCGTGATACCATACCGTCTATTTTGTTACAAACACAGGCATAACACGCTCCTACACCACACGCCATTCTCTCTTCCAGTGAAATATAACCTATATGCTCACTGTCCATATTTTTTAATGCCTTTAACATTGCTAATGGACCACAGCTGTAATATTTATCGTACTGAATATTATATTTTTTTATTATATCGGTAACGAATCCTTTTTCACCATATGTTCCGTCTGCCGTTGCGACGTAAGTAGTTCCTAATTTTTCAAATCTTTCTTTGTAAAAGACATCTTTTTCATTATTAAAACCTAAAACATGAATAGTTTTTACCCCTTTTTCATTGAATTTCTTTGCCAGTTCGTATAATGGTGGAACACCTATCCCACCTCCTACTAAAAGTGCTGTTTCTCCTTTAATTAAAGTAGTAATGTCATATCCCTTACCTAACGGACCTAGGACATCAACCATCTCCCCTATATTAAGTTTTGAAATACACTTTGTCCCCTCTCCGTTTACTCGATATACTATAACAAAAGTTTGTTCTTCTTTATTTATTTCACAAATTGATATTGGGCGACGTAATAGAAACTCTCTTCCTTTACCAACTTTTATATTTACAAACTGCCCCGCTGTATTCATCTCATTTACTATACTTCCTTCTAGGGTTAACTTATATATTTTATCTGCTATTTTCTTATTTTCTACTACTTTAACTAATTGTACCTGCATTAAAATCCTCCTACTTATAATGGTAATATATTAAATGAAATTGATTCAAGAACTTTTAATAAAGCATTCGCCGTATCAAGTGACGTCATACATACAATCTCTTGTTCGCTCGCCACTCGACGAATTTTAAAGCCGTCTTTTGTTACATCTTTATCTTTTGATGTTGTATTAATAACTATATCAACATCTCCATTATATATCGCATCTAATACACTGTATTCACTTTGACTAATCTTTCCGACAGCTGTTACCCTTAAATTATGTTGTTGTAAAAATTTTGCCGTCCCTTCTGTTGCTAATAAATTGTATCCTAAACTTGAGAAGCGTTTCGCCAGCATCAGTGCTTCTTCTTTATCGTCATTGCTTATTGTAAACAATATATTACCTTGATCGCTAACTCTAATTCCTGCAGCTACCAACCCTTTATATAATGATTTTTCCAAAGTTGTATCACTTCCTAATACTTCACCTGTTGATTTCATCTCTGGACCAAGAGTAGTATCTACGTCTTTTAATTTTTGAAAACTAAATACCGGTACTTTTGTATAAAAATTATTGCTTTCAGGTAATAGTCCTGTTTCATATCCTTGTGATTTTAATGTTTTTCCTATTATCGTACCGGCTGCAAGTTTTGCCATAGGCACACCTGTAATTTTGCTTAAAAATGGTACTGTACGTGAACTACGAGGATTTACTTCAAGAACAAATACTTCTCCTTTGCTTATTACATATTGGATATTTAATAAACCTACTATATTTAAACCTTTCGCTAATTTTATTGTATATTCTATCAGTTTCTCTTTTTCTGAAGATGACAGTGTTTGTGGCGGATACACCGAAATCGAATCACCTGAATGTACCCCTGCACGTTCAATATGTTCCATTATTCCCGGTATTACAACAGTTTCCCCGTCACTAATTGCATCAATCTCTATTTCACGCCCTACTAGGTAACGATCCGTTAATACCGGATGTTCCGGCGTTAATTTAACCGCTGTTTTCATATAACGACGTAATTCTGATTCTTCATAGACTATTTCCATAGCACGACCACCTAATACGTACGATGGTCTTACTAATACCGGATATCCTATTTCTTTTGCATTTTTTAGTGCCGTTTCAACATCAAAAGCTGTTTTTCCTAATGGTTGTGGAATAGCTAATTTATGAAGTAAGGCTTCAAACTTATCTCTGTCTTCTGCATTATCTATTTCTTCAAGTGCCGTACCTAAAATATTTACGCCGTTTTTTTCTAATTTATCCGCTAAATTAATTGCCGTTTGCCCACCGAATTGTACTACTACTCCTAGCGGTTTTTCGTGATTAATAATTGCCATTACGTCCTCTTCGGTTAGCGGTTCAAAATAAAGTTTATCTGAAATGGTAAAGTCCGTTGATACAGTTTCCGGATTGTTATTAATAATAATAGCTTCATACCCCGCTTCTTTTATCGCCATTACAGCATGCACCGTTGCATAGTCAAACTCAACACCTTGTCCTATTCTTATTGGTCCGGAACCGAGAACTATAATTTTTTCTTTAGTGCTGACGATTGATTCCTGTTCCTGCTCATAACTTGAGTAAAAATACGGTGTTTCTGATACAAATTCCGCTGCACATGTATCAACCATTTTAAATACCGGAATAATATTATTTTTTTGACGTAATTTGTATACATCACTTTCTGCCATATTCCAACGATGTGCAATTACTCTATCGGAGAATCCATATTTTTTAGCATATTCTAATAACTCTAAGTTACCGATATTTTCTTTTAATTCATGCTCAATATCAATTATGTTTTTCATTTTTTCCAAGAAAAATATATCAATTTTGGTAATTTCATGTATATCTTGGGTACTCTGCCCACGGCGTAATGCCTCGCCGATAAAAAATAATCGCTCATCACCTGCTTGTCTTACTTTTTCTAATATTTCTTCTAATGAAAAATCTCCGCCATTCGGTAACCCTAAGTGATGAACTCCATATTCTAGTGAACGTATCGCTTTTAATAAACTCTCTTCATACGTTCTTCCTATTGCCATAACCTCACCGGTTGCTTTCATCTGTGTCCCAAGTTTTCTATCGGCATTTTCGAATTTATCAAATGGAAAACGTGGTATTTTACTTACCACATAATCAAGTGTTGGCTCAAAGCAGGCATACGAATTTTTAGTTACAGGGTTAATAATCTCATCTAATGTTAATCCCACGGCTATTTTTGCGGCTATTTTTGCTATTGGATAACCGGTTGCCTTTGAGGCAAGTGCTGATGAACGTGACACTCGAGGATTTACCTCTATAATATAGTATTCAAATGATTTTGGATCTAATGCCAGTTGCACATTGCAACCGCCCTCGATTTTTAAAGCTCTAATAATTTTCAATGATACATCACGTAACATATGATATTCTCTATCTGTTAATGTTTGCGACGGTGCTACCACTACAGAATCTCCGGTATGAATACCAACCGGATCTATATTTTCCATATTACAAACTACAATTGCCGTATCGTTACTGTCACGCATCACTTCATATTCTATTTCTTTAAAACCTGCAATTGATTTTTCCAATAAACACTGCGTAACCGGTGAATAATGTAATCCGCTACTTACAATCTCATTCAAATCATTTTCATTATAACAAATTCCACCTCCGGTACCACCCATGGTAAATGCCGGGCGAACAATAACAGGATAACCTATTTTCTCAACAAAAATATATGCCTCATCTAACGTCGTGATAATTTCCGACTCCGGTACAGGTTCGTCTAATTTATTCATTAAATCTCTAAATAGCTCCCTGTCTTCCGCTCGTTCTATTGAACTTAATTTCGTACCTAATAATTCTACTCCATAGCGTTCTAATATGCCGCTCTTATGTAATTCAACAGCAAGGTTCAATCCTACTTGTCCTCCTAATGTCGGTAGCAGAGCATCAGGACGCTCTTTGCGAATTATTTTACTGACAAACTCTAACGTTAATGGTTCCATATACACTTTATCTGCAATTTCTTTATCTGTCATAATCGTTGCAGGATTCGAGTTTACTAAAATAACTTCATATCCTTCTTCTTTTAGTGAAAGGCAAGCTTGAGTTCCCGCATAATCAAATTCTGCTGCTTGTCCAATAATAATTGGTCCTGATCCGATTACTAATATTGTTTTAATATCTTTACGTTTTGGCATTATTGTCGTTCTCCTTGTATCATCTTTTCTCTTGCTATTTCTTTTTAGTCGCTTTATATTTACTCATATTTTCTATAAATTGATCAAATAGATAGTTTGGATCATGTGGCCCTGGTGATGCCTCCGGGTGATATTGTACCGAAAATACCGGATAATATCTATGTCTTACACCTTCACAAGTTTTATCATTAACTGACAGATGCGTTAATTCCAAGTCGGTACTCTCCAAAGATTTTATATCCACACTATATCCGTGATTTTGCGATGTTATATCAACTTTTCCGGTTAGTAAATTCTTTACCGGATGATTAGCTCCACGATGACCAAATTTTAATTTATAAGTTTTTGCACCACCTGCAAGAGAGATTAACTGATGTCCCATACAAATTCCAAATATCGGTAATTTATCCATTATCTCTTTTATCATTGCGATTGTTTCCGGGACATCTTCCGGATCTCCCGGCCCATTACTCAGCATAACTCCATCCGGATTTAAACGTAATAATTCTTTAGCTGAAATATTATAAGGTACAACTACAATATCACACCCACGTGCATTTAACTCACGTAAAATACCTGATTTCATGCCTAAATCCACTAAGACTACTCTATATCCTTTTCCGGATGATTGATAAGCACGTTGGATTGACACTTGAGAAATTTGATCCGTTGGAAGATTTGAACTTCGTAACTTTTTAAGCACTTTATCACTGTCTACACAAAGGTCGGTAATTACACCCTTTATTGTTCCGTGTTCTCTTATTTTTCTCGTTAAACTGCGGGTATCAATTCCTGAAATTCCCGGAATTTTCAAATCTTTTAATACATCATGAAGAGTATACTCCGTTCTAAAATTTGATGGTTTTTTACAAACTTCTCTTACTATTAATCCCTTAATACTTGGTGTTATTGTTTCAAAATCATCTCTGTTAATTCCGTAATTCCCTATTAGAGGATAGGTAAATGTTACTATTTGCCCATTATATGAGGGATCCGATAATGTTTCCTGATACCCTGTCATTCCGGTGTTAAAAACGACTTCTCCTACTGTTTCTATATCGGCACCAAAACCGTAACCCTTATATACCGTACCATCTTCCAAAATTAGCTGCTTATTATAACTGTACATAACTTTTCTCTCTTTCATTAATTTTTTGCAAAATTTATTTCAACATTTAATAATGATAAAGTATTCTACTTAACTTATATATGGTGTGTAAATACCATATCTTAATTTAAAAATTTTTCTATATATATTGAACTTTTATTGTATTTTTACCACTATAGATATTTTATATCAAACACTTCTTCATCTTTATATGCTATTTGTCCTTCACTTAATGTTAATACAGGTATTCCATAAATTTCTTCATCTACATAAGGAGTATTGCGTCCTTTTGATAAAAAATTATCCGGATTAATTGTTAAACTTTTTTCTAAATCAATCACTACTAAATCGGCATACCCATTTTCTTCCAATGTACCGAAAGGTAAGTCAAAAATATCTGCAACACGTTTTGTCATAACTTCTACTAAAAAATCTAATGAGAAAATTCCTGTTTTTACAAATTTTGTATATAACTGACTAAATGCTGTTTCACTACCGACAATACCAAATGCCGCTTTTTGCATTGGTAACTCTTTTTCATAAGTTGCATGCGGTGCATGATCTGTTGCTATTATATCAATAGTACCATCTAGCAGCCCAGCTATTAACGCTTTTCTATCCTCGCGTGAACGTAGCGGTGGGTTCATCTTCCATATACCGTTATTATCCGGAATATCCATTTCATCACTAATCAAATGATGTGGGCATACTTCACACGTTACTTTTATGCCGGCTTTTTTCGCCTCTCTTACTATTCTTACGGATTCTTTTGTTGATACGTGACACACATGATAGTGACAACCGCTTGCTTCTGCCAACAACACATCACGAGCTATTTGAACTGATTCACATATTGACGGTATCCCCGGCAGACCAAGTTCACGACTACGACGACCGCAGTGCATACAACCTCCTCGTATTAACGAATTATCTTCGCAATGTGCTACGATTGCTTTTCCTAATTCAGCTGCTACTTTCATTGATTCATACATCATATTTGCATTCTGTACCCCACGACCATCATCACTAAATGCAAAAACATATTTTGCCAACTCTTTAAATTCTGCATATTCTCTACCTTGTTCTCCTTTAGTTATTGCACCGTAAGGAATAGCACGAATGACTGAATCTCTTTCAATAATATCTAATTGTAATTTTAAATTTTCATAATTATCCGGTACAGGATCCAAATTAGGCATCGGCATAACCGTTGTAAAACCACCACGAGCCGCTGCACGAGAAGCATGATAAATATTTTCTTTATATTCAAATCCCGGTTCTCTCCAATGTACATGGACATCTATAAATCCGGGAGAAACAAATTTCCCTTCTAAATCAAGCACTCTATCTACCTTTTCCTCAATGTTTTCAGTTATCTTTAAGATTTTCTTACCGTCAACTAAAATATCTTTTTTCACTAATATTCCATTTTCTAATATTTGACCATTTTTTAGTAGTAACATACTGTACTCCTTTTTATTATAAATTATTGTCTTTAATTATTTTTTCTATCATTGCCTGACGCATAAACATACCATTTTTCATCTGTTCAAAAATAACTGATTTTGAGGATTCAACCAACTCATCAGCAATCTCCATATCACGATTCACCGGTGCCGGATGCATAATAATTGCTGTATCCTTCAAGTGCTTATACCGTTCAAGAGTTAGACCATAATTTTTGTGATATTCCTCTTTTGTTAAACTCATATGTTCACTATGTCTTTCATGCTGTACACGTAATAACATACAAATATCCACTTTTTCAATTATTTCATCAAAATCTACAACTTTTCCAAGTGTTTCATCTTTAAAACACTCCGGGCAAACAAAACTAGCCTTTGCGCCAAGGCGTGTTAACATATTGTAATTACTGCGTGCAACACGAGAATTTTTAATATCTCCGGCAATAATAATATTTAAATCGCTAAATTTACCGAATCTTTCGTATATAGTCATTAAATCGAGTAAACACTGGCTTGGATGTTCACCACTACCATCTCCTCCGTTAAGTATCGGTATATTTAAACTTTTTAGTTCTTTATAATATTTCTCTTTGTTATGTCTTATCACCAACATATTACAACCTATCATCTCAAGAGTTTTGCATGTATCGTAGAATGTTTCTCCCTTATTAACTGATGATGTTGTTATATCAAAATTAATAACATTAAGTCGATGTTTATGCTCAGCTACTTCAAAACTATGTTTTGTTCTTGTTGAATTTTCAAAGAATAAATTTGCAACATATAAATCTTCACGCGGTGCTACTTTTTTACCACTTTTTAATTCTAATGCACGTTTAACAAGAGAATATACTTCCTCATTTGTTAAATCTGACATTGATACTATATTTTTCATTGCTACCTCCAGTTCAATATTTATGAATAAAATAAAATACCTTAAAGTACGGGCTTCAAGGTATTTTGGTTATAGTATTTCTTATTTTATAAATATATATTTTTATCAATAAAAAATATATATTCTTACCAATCCCTTGCTAGCCTCTCCGGGCTATCTTAAAAAGATTTTTTATCTATATTAGTAATATTTCTTCACTATTGTCCACTTCATTTAAAAGCACTTTGACATTTTCTTTTTTTGAAGTTGGAATATTTTTTCCGATATAATCTGCACGTATCGGCAATTCTCTATGTCCACGATCTACTAATATCGCAAGTCTTATCGCTTGCGGTCGACTAACGTCCATAATTGCATCAATCGCTGCACGAACTGTTCGTCCGGTATACAGTACATCATCAACTATAATTACAGTTTTTTCATTCAAATTCATTTTAAACTTAGGTGTCTTTATTTCCGGGTCTTGTGATTGTTTTTCCAAATCATCACGATAAAATTTAATGTCCAATACCTCCACCGGAACATTGAAGTTTTCTATTATCTTAATTTTTTCTTTTAAACGTTTAGCCAAATAAACACCACGTGTTTTTATACCGACAAGAACGACATCATTAATATCATTACGTTCTAAAATTTCGTTTGCTATACGTGTTATCATTCGTGCTATCATCGTTTCGTCAAATAGTACTCTTTTTTTCATCTCTCACCTCATAAAAAATATCCTACTCATATGAGCAGGACAACAATATACTATACACCCGGATTAATTAAATGTGGTTATTTTAATCACGTATCTTTGCTGACCTCTCCGGATCACATTAAAGATTATTATTCAAATTATCGTTAGTATATACCATAATATTCTTATTGTCAAATAATATGGCAAGCAAAAATAATCTTTCTATACATCTATAATATTTTAAAATTTATACTTTAATTATTTTTACTATATCTTCACAGATTTTTTCCGTTGCATTTGGTAGATAATTTTGTGCCATATTCTTTTTTATCTCTATTAACTGTTGTTTGTTTTCTAATAATTTACTTATTATATCGACTAGTTCTCTATTTGTATCCGCAATTTTTGCCATATTATTTTTTTCAAAATATAAGGCGTTCTCTTTTTCTTGTCCCGGAACAGGTTTTAATAAAACTAGCGGAATATTACTGGCTAAACTTTCTGTAATAGTTACACCGCCGGCTTTCGTCACAATTACCGTTGATGCTTGCATCCATTCTCTCATATTAGTAGTGTAACCTAAAATCTTAACATGATAGTTTTCTTTATATAATCTTTTCAATAAATTTTTTAATTTTACATTTTTTCCACAGACTATCGCCAACTGTATATTTTTATTTCTTGCCAGTATAGCATCTACTATTTTATTAAAATTTTTTAATACTCCAAATGCTCCTGCCACCAAAAGTAAGGTTTCTTTCTTAATATCTAAATTATTTTTAGCTAACCATTGTTTTTTGGATATTCGTATATCAAATTTTTCTGAAATTGGTAATCCTAAAACCTTTATATTTTTTTCCTTTACACCCGCTTCTATAAACTGTATTTTTGTATTCTCACATGGTACAAAATATTTTAAGGCATTTTCAGTCAACCAACTTTTGTGAAAATGATAATCTGTCACCACATTAACAATAGGTATTTTTTTATTTTTTAAAAGTGTTAATGCCGGCGTTGGAAATGTTGATACTATTATATCAGGTTTGAATTTCTCTATTTTACTGTATAAATAATGGTAACTGAAATATCTATAGGCAGATGTTTGTTTATTATTTTTACCCATATAGTACAAATATCCATAAACATTTCTAAAATATGAAAAACTATATAAATATAATTTTCTCAATACTGAAGTTAAGCGTGGATGAGCTTGTAAAAATAAATCACATTCATCTACTATAACCCTATCTTTATATTTTTTTTCAAACATTTCTTTTAAATTTCCCGAGACTTGTAAATGACCGTTACCAAAAGAACCTGTAATTAATAATATTCTTTTTTTCATTATTTTTCTCCGTACTTGTATAAAGGACTTTTATAAAATACCCAATAATAAAACACTACTACCGTTATCCCAAGTGCTGCTCCTGCTATCGTATCAGTGGGATAATGTACACCTAAATATATTCTTGAAAATATTATAAATATTATTCCAATTGTTGCTATAGTTAGCGTAACTTGTTTCGTTAATTGTTGATATATTTTTACAATAATTAATGCCATCGAAAAATATAGTATTGTCGCAGACACTGTATGCCCACTTGGAAAACTATATCCCGAAATCTCCGCCAATCTATGAATTTGTGGTCTGGGACGTTGGATAAAGTTTTTAATACCCATTACCAACAAGCTACATGTCAACATACTTATCGTTAAATACAATGCTTCTTGTTTATATTTCTTCAAATATAACACGATAACTATTACTGTTGTAATTATTATATTTTGAATTGTATCCGATATATTAGTTAATAATGCCAGTATTTTTGTGAGAATTGGTGTTTCTAAACTCTGCACTATTTTTATAATTTCCATATCTAATGGGACTAATATATTATTAAAACCCAACACCACTATAATAAAAATTGTTAAACTGCATACCGGTAGCAATATATATCTCTTTCCTATCATCTATTACCCCTTTAATATAAATTTTAAATTATATCTAATCATTTTATCATTAAAATATTTATTTAATTTGATTTTCTAACAATATTATTCTATTATTTTTAACTTCCCTCTAAATTGTTCTAAACTTGTATATCCTTTTTCTTTCATTATAACTTTAAGTTCTTCATTTAATCTTGTAAAAACACCTACACCTTCTTTATGTAAAGTTGTTCCAACTTGAACTAAGTCCGCTCCACACAATATATGTTCAAAGACATCTTTACCGTTAATTACTCCACCGGTTCCAATAATTCTAATATTAGGGTTTAATCTTTCTCTAAATGCTCTTACATTAGCCAATGCTGTCGGTTTAATGTACTCACCGCCAAGCCCGCCAAAACCGCCTTTTGGCTTAATTACAACTTGTTCTTTATCAATATCAATACATAATCCGTTTCCTATACTATTGACACTATTTACATAAGTTAAAGGAAATTTATTTAAAATAGTTGCCATTCCATCAAAATGTGCTATGTCAAAATACGGTGGCAGTTTCACACCAAGCGGCTTTGTAAAGAATGTGAAAACTTCACTGAGCAGTTTTTCCATCAACTCAAAATCATATGCAATTTGAGGTTTTCCGGGTATATTTGGACATGATAAATTAAATTCTGTAACTCCTTGATAATCGCTTTCCTGAATTTTATTAAGCAAATTTATATTTTCTTCATAACTCATTCCTGTTACTGATAAAAATTGTAACTGAGCACCTTGTTGTTGGCGTTCAATCACATAATTCAAATAATAATCAAGACCCTTATTTGGCAGTCCCATTGAATTAATACTACCTAATTTTGTATCATAATAGCGAGGTTTTAAATTACCCTCTCGCTCAACCTGTGTCGCCGTTTTTGTAATAAAAACTCCCGCTTGACTATTTGTAAGCTCTTCTAATTCTTCAATAGACATACAATGAACACCGGAAGCATTCATAAGCGGACTGGTTAATTCTACTCCTAAAAAATTAGTTTTTAACATTCTCTAAACCTCCTGTGTATATTAAAAACAGTTTAACATAAAAACCGAATAATAACCATTACTAATTTTTATTTATCTAAAAATATATGTAGTGTTACAATAGATGTGAGACATATAATAAAAAAAAAGAAGAGTAAATCCTGTATAATGAAGTTACACCAAATCAAAAAAAGGAATTTACTCTTATGAAAACTATTATAACAGAAAATATAGAAAAAACACAACGATATATACCTCATACTTTACAAACAAGAATAGCTGCAGTTAAAACTTATAGAAATGGTAACTCTATCCGCTTTATTTGTAGGCGCTATAAAATATCAAAAGCCTCTCTTTTGCGTTGGAATAAAAAATATGACGGTACTAAAGAGTCTCTTATAGATAAGTCTCATAGACCTCATTCCATTCACCCTAACGCCCATACAGTTGAAGAATTGTCTTGGATTAAAAATCTTATTAAACGTAATCCTAATATTTCTATGATTGAATTATATGCTAAACTTAAATTCAACAAAGGTTATAAAAGACATCCTTGTTCTTTATTTAGAGTGCTTAGAAAATTAGGCTTTTATAAAGATACTAAGAAAAAAGTAATTCCTTATAAACCTAAACCTTATGACACACCTACTGAAATTGGTAAAAAATGGCAACTTGATGTGAAATATGTTCCTAAACGTTGTTATGTAGGAGAAATTCCTGATAAATTTTATCAATATACTATTATTGATGAAGCTACTAGGGAAAGATTTATTTTCCCTTTTAAAGAACAATCATCATATTCTACTGTTCAATTTGTTAAAATGGCTATTGATTATTTTGGGTATAAACCCAAGATAATTCAAACTGATAATGGTTTTGAATTTACGCATTTTAAAGATACTAAACGAATACACCCTTTTGATGTATTGTGTAATAATCTTGGCATTAAACATCAACTTATTAGACCTAGAACTCCTAGACATAACGGTAAGGTTGAACGTAGTCATAGAAATGATAATGAACGTTTTTACAGGCATTTATCTTTCTTTTCGTATGATGATCTTATATCTCAGATGAAAAAGTATCTATATCGCTCTAACCGTCTTCCTATGCAGACTTTAAATTGGCTTTCTCCTGTTGAAAAAAGAAAAGAGCTACGGAAAGAGTCTATAAAAATATGCCGGCTTTAATTCCTTGTTAGATAATAGATTTCACGGTTGTATAATAAATACGGGGCATGAAAAAAAATCCATACCTCGTATTGTTTTTTAATATACAAAAAGACAAATATCCAATATAATTAAAGTGCAAAAAAAATAAACTATGAAAGGATATCTGTCATGAATAATTTTAACACAAAAACAAAAGAAATAAAAGAGGGAGAATTCATTAAAAACCTACTACAAATAAAAGATAAAAATATAACTATTGAGAAAACACATAACGAAACTATAAAAAATAATCAAAAGTACTTTGTATTCAAAGGTACCTTAACATATAAACCCAAGAAGTGTGAATGCTGTGGTTGTCTTAATAAAGGTTATACTGTAGTTAAAAACGGCTTTAATGAACTTACTAGAATTAATCTATTAAAAATATCAGGTATCCCTGCTTATTTGGAACTAAGAAAGCAACGTTTCAAGTGTAAAACTTGTAATAAAAAATTTGTAGCTACTACTTCTTTTGTAGATAAATACTGTAGTATTTCTAAAAATGTTAAGTTTTCTATAATGAGTGATTTAGCTGATACTTTATCTTTTAAACAAATAGCCAAAATGAATAATGTATCGGTTAATACTGTTATAAGAACTCTTTATAAATGTAAATCCCATGTAGACATTCTTAACTATAATACCTTACCTGAGTATTTATGCTTTGATGAGTTAAAGTTTACTAAAGATAGTAAAAATGGTATGAGTTTTATTTTTTTAGATGCTTTAACTCATGAGATTATTGATATAGTTGATGGTAGAACTGAGTATATTTTAAATAATTATTTTTCCAGATTTTCTAAAGAGGCTAGAAGTAATGTTAAGGCTATTTGTATTGATATTTATACTCCTTATATGAAGTTGATTAGAAATAAGTTTCCTAATGCTGAAATTGTTATAGATAGGTTTCATATTATTCAAAATGTTAATAGAGAACTTTATTCAAAATGTTAATAGAGAACTTAATAGAACTAGAGTTAAGCTAATGAATATTTACAAAAAACAAAAAGGTATTAATTATACTCTTTTAAAAAATAATTGGAAGTTAATATTAGAAGATGAAAGTAATGTTACTCATGGTAGGTTTTTCTTTAATAGGAGTTTTAGGAGTTTAGTTACTAGACGTGATATTTTAGATTATTTATTAGGATTAGATTGTATATTTAAGGCTAGCTATGAGAGAGTTCAGGATATTAGATATGCAATAAGGTATAGAAATGAGTTGGAGTTTAAAGAATTAATTGAAAAATCTACTATCGATTTATCTGATGGTGTTAGTAAGGCTATTAATACTATGAGAAAACATAAAGAGTATATGCTTAATAGTGTTAGGTATTCTATTTCTAATGGTTCTTTGGAGGGTATTAATAATAAGATAAAGGTTTTAAAGAGAGTTTCTTATGGTTATAATAGCTTTTATAACTTTAGATTACGCATTTTAGTTGTTTCTAGGTTATTTGTTTCTGAGTATAAAAATAATATTTCTTTTAAGGGCGTTTTGAAAAATGCCAAGCAACACTGCATTGCTTAGCATTTTATCCTTATTTTTTCTCATGCCCCGTATTTGACACAGAGCCGATTTCACAACTTATTTGTCAAGGACAAGGGCTACGCCTTTTTCAAATCCTTGACAAATAAGTTTTAGAAATCTGAAATGTTCTCTAAGGAATTAAAGCTGGCAAATCTAATCAAATAATGTAATTTACGTCGGGGGCTTCATACGGTTTACATAGAAGCTAGCTTCTATGTAATTCTATTATATCCGGTATTTATTTTTTACTTTTTTTGTCTCACATCATTTACAAATGTACACTAATTTTTATTTATCTAAAAATATATTTTAAAAACTCTGCTCTCAACTCATTTATAAATTTTTATAAACTTCAAATATTATAAAAATGAAGTCTAATAACATTTTTAGACTTCATTTTTATTTATCTTTTAATAAGTAAATTGCTCTACCGCATGTGCTTTATCAACTAACTTTTTATAAATAGTTGAGTTGTCCAATAAATATTTATGTGTTCCTTGACATTCTACAACACCATCATCAAGAACAACTATTTTATCAGCATTTTCTATTGATTTTAATCTATGAGAAATAACTAACACTGTTTTATTAACAGTCAGTTTATTTAAACTTTCTTGAATTTTTTTCTCAGTTTCTACATCAAGTGCCGCTGTAATTTCATCTAAAATAATTATCGGTGCATTTTTTAAAAATGCACGTGCTATTGATAAACGTTGACGTTCTCCACCTGATAGGGTAGCACCGTTTTCTCCAATAATGGTATCATAACCGTCCGGTAATTTATCTATAAAATCACAATATGCCAATTTGGCAGCCTCTTTTACTTCTTCATCCGTTGCATCCTTACGTCCGATACGAATATTCTCCAATATCGAAGTGTTAAATAATACAACATCTTGAAAGACTATTGAAATATATTTGAATAGTGAATCTGTCGCTATATCTTTAATATCATGGTTATCTATTGTTATGCTCCCCTTATCGTAATCATATAATCGTGATACTAATTTTAAAACGCTGGTTTTCCCACAACCTGATACACCTACTAAAGCTGTAACTTCATTTTGTTTAGCTACAAAGCTTACATCTTTTAGAACCTTACTATTTTTATCATATGCAAACTCTACATTTTTTAATTCTATATCAAAATTATTAAATTCTACATTTTTTCCTTCTTGTAAAGGAAATTCTTTTATTTCTTTTATTCTTTTTATTCTTGAGTCAAGATAAAATATTTCTGTAGTATTAGCACTTAAACCATCTACTGCTTCTTTTATTTTTGTAGCGGCAAAAATATAACCTAGTAGGTATAAAAGATTTATACTTCCATTTGCGTATAATATAGTTCCTACAACTATTACCCCTGCTAAAGATAATTGAGATATTATCCACGATAAAAGCATAGGTACAAATAAAACTACTTCTGCTTTTAAATGTATTTTTTCACTTTCTTCCATTTTTTTATCTAAACTTCTTCTAATTTTTTCAGATAATCCGAAACTTTTTATATCTTGTTGTAACTCAATCGCTTCTTGGAAACTTTCTGAGTTTGCTCTTAATTTATCATAATGCTTCTTATTGGCAGAAAGTTGTAGTTTTTTTGAAATTACTATAAACATATAACTTACAGCAACCGATATAATAACGGTAAGCCCGAGCCAAACATTTCCAAGTAATAACAATATTGATATAATAGGGAAAAATATGAAAAATCCTATCGCTTTAGCCATAGCATGACTCATAGCGTGTTCTATTGCCTCAACGTCTTTCATTACAGTTTGACTTATGTCAGATAAATCGTGTTTTGAAAAATATGACAGAGGTAACTTACTAATTGTTGTTGCTATATCTATTCGTAAATTTTCACTCTCTCTATACGTAGCATTAAACAGAGAATCATACTCTTTGTCTAATAATATATACATAACTATTAGAACTACTATAGATATACCTAAATACTCATATTTATTTTTAATATGATCCAACAACAATCCATCTATAAAATACATTAATAATATTGCCGGGAACATATTTATAAAATATACTAAAAATGAGTATGTGCTGGCTCTCATTAAATCCTCGGCTCCTTGATCGGTTAATGCAAATAAATTTTTAATCCTATTTTTCATGACTAACCCTCCATTCATTTGCCTGTCCATAAACTCTTTGAAACTCTTTATATGAACTATCTATAGACATTAATTCTTTATCAGAACCTCGTTCGATAATTTTTCCATTATCAACTACAAGTATTTCATCTACATTTCTTATACTTGATAAACGATGAGCAATCATTATCACCGTTTTATCTTTAATAAGATTTGCAAAAGCTCTTTGTAATTCATACTCATTATCAGGATCCACCGCTGCACTTGCCTCATCCATGATTATTATTTTTGCATCTTTTAAAATAGCTCTGGCAATTGCTATTCTTTGTTTTTCTCCGCCTGATAGATATACTCCCTTAGTTCCGATTATAGTATTTTCTCTATCTTTAAATTTATCTAAAATAGTATCGCATCCTGCAAGATGAAGAGCCTCCATAACTTCTTCATATGTTGCATCATCTCTTCCTAATTTTACATTTTCATAAATACTATTTTTAAATAGTTTTACACTTTGAAATACAAAAGAAATATTTTTAATAAGTGCTTCTTCTTTATATGATTCTATATTTTCACCACCAATTTTTACAGCTCCTGAACTAATTTTGTAAAAACCGGAAATAAGTTTAGCTATAGTTGACTTACCGCTTCCTGAAGAACCTACAAAAGCATAACTTTTATTCTCTTCAAGTTTAAAACTTAAATTATTCAAAATAAGTTTTTCATTATAGCCAAAATTAACATTTTCAAATTCTATATCAAAGTTTTTAAATTCTTCTTTATCACCAAAACTTAATTTATTGCTTTGCATTTCATTAAAAATATTTTCTAATTTTTCTACTACAGAAGTTCCTAAATATGCGTACATCGAAACATACATTATTCCCATAATAGATACAAATAAAACTCCACTTAAAAACAGTATCATTATTAATTCAACAGTTAATTGTCGTGGGTCACTCATGTCAATAAAAAATATAACAATTGGTATTATTATAGCTATAAAACCATAAAAGAACAGTTGAAACCCGACATACCCTCTCTTACAACTCATAGAATAATCAAGAGCATATTTTGAATAATCTTTTATGGCATTATGCAAGGCTTTAAATGATAAAACATTAATACCGAAAATTTTTATTACCTGTATACCCCTTACATACTCAACGGTTTCACTACTAAGTCTTTCTAAAGATTTTTGGTAAATATCCATAAAGTTCTTTTCACCCATCATAAGTGATAATGCTAAACCACTAACTAAGCATAAAACCACCAGTGATACTCCTACTTTCCAGTTCACTATAAACCCTAATATTAAAATTAAAATCGGCGTTAATATCGCACGTGCATTGTCCGGGATTAAATGCGCCACTATCATGTGAGTCTGTTCTGCATTATCATCAATAATTTTTCTTGTTTTTCCTGAACTATGGGTATCAAAAAAACTGAAACTTGCATTTGATAATCCATTTATTCCATATTTTCTAAGATTTGTTTCTAATCTGAATCCTAAAACATGAGTTATTATCCCTGAAATTCCATATAATATCGAACTACCAACCAAAAAGCCTACTATAACAAACGCATAGTATTTAGAATCGGATATATTATTATCAATGACTAATTTATTTAGAAATTCATTAAAATAATAATATGCACTTATAGTTGAAATAACAGAAAATATAGAAAACAATATCCCTAGATAAACTAAATAACGTTCTTTTGGTACATAATATAATATTTTTTTATAAACGTTTAGCATAAATTTCCTCCTTATTTTTTATGGTAAAACTACCACTATTTTATTTTTTATATATTAAGCAATTTTATAAAAAATTTATATTACCATTGTATCACTACAGCTATTAATTGGCAATAATAATTACTATCAATTAATAAATTCTTAAATCTAATAAATTGTATAGGAGCAACTTAATAAAACCCATTTCTTATGAAATCACGATTTTAAGTCACTCCTTTTTAAATTATTATATCATTTTTTAGTTACAATATTTTTACCATAACTCAATTTAACAACTGCCGACATAATAATCGGCAACACAACTGCAAGTATAGCCAGACCTACTATTACACCAAGTGCCACATGAATAAGTGTAGTAATACCTGATGGATAAAGTGCTGCGAATGTCCCACCAAGAATAATAGCAGCTGAAATAACAACACCTCCAATTGTTCCTGAAGCATGATAAATAGCTTCTTTAGGTGTTAGATGAGCTAAATTTATATTTTCTTTATAACGCATCGCTAAAAATATACTATAATCCACTCCTAATGCTATTAGCATAATGAAGATAAAGAATGGTGCATTCCACGCTAAATGTTCTTTTCCTAATATTAATTTAGATAACAACTCCGCTATACTTAATGAAGCAAAATAAGTTCCGATTAATGTTCCCACTATCGCAATAGGTTGAACGATTGAACGGGTAATAGCTATAAGCATAACGGCAATACCAATTAACATAATTGTTGCCGAACGGGTAAAATCCTTATTGGTTAAGTTTTCTAAATCATTTATTTGTGATGTTTGTCCTCCGATAGCTATTTTTGCATCTTTCAATGATGTTCCCGCTGTAATAGTTTTTAACTCACCGTCTAAACTGTTGATTACTTTAGCTGAATCTAAGGTGCTTGGCTTATCTTTTAACACTACGGTTAATTTTGTTACTTTTTTATCTTTTGACAAATATTGATCAAAACTACGATTAAGTTGTCCTGAATTTAATACCGAATTAGGAACATAAAATGTATTTCCGACAAATGATTCTCCTAATTCTTTTAAATAACTGTTGGCATCTGTTATACCTGTATCAATTGTTGACAGTCCTGTATTAGCTTTAGATAATCCGTTTGTTAGTTGGTTCACACTGCCACCCATTTGTTGCAATGCGTTATTTAATTGGTTTGTTCCATCGCTTATTTGCTTACTTCCTGTTTGAATTTTATTCATTTCACTAAGAAGTGTATCCCCTCCTGCTCTTATTTTAGTTATCGGTTCATTCAAGGTTTTTGTTTGTTGAACAAGTGCTGTTACTTCACCAGTTAATTCCTTACTTTGTGCTTTCAATGTAGTCAACTGCTCTGTTATTTGTGATAAAGTTGTTACTTTTTCTTCTAATTTTGTTAATCTCGGATCATTTATATTAGCATTGATTTTATCAATTAATAATGACAATTTAGCTAATTTATTACTAATTACCTCCCCTTTAATTCCCAAACTGTCTATTTTTTTTGATAAATCTGATAAATGCTGCATTTGTTCCCCCAGCATTGCTATTTTTGGACTGGTTATTATACTTTCTATATTATTATTAAATGTATCAACCCCATTAACATATGTACCTAATCCTGAATTAAACTTAACTGTTCCGTCTGCTAATTTATTAGCACCATCTGCTAATTTATTTACCTGTCCTAATTTCCCGGTAACATCTTGATCTTCTATTTTAGTTTTAGCTGTACTCAACCCACTATTAATTTTTTTAATACCGTCTTGAGCCTCCCCAACTCTTTGCAACAAGGTGTTAAATTGATCTTTCAAATATAAAGCATCAATTTTTTCACCTGTAGGCTCCGTTACAGAAAGCACTTTATCTACTTCATTTTTATTTTTTAAATATGTCGTAATTTTGTTTATTTCACTTAAATCTTCTTTGTTAGTAAGTTCTCTATCTGTTCCTATATATATTGATACTGGAGCAATCATTCCTTTGGAAAAATGTTTTTCTACAACTGTATATCCTTGTTTGGCAAAGTTAGTTTCCGGTAATTCATCCGCATCATTATAATTTAATGTACGACTTGATAACTGCATTAAAAACGGTATTATCAATACTAGCATTACCCCTAACATTACTACAGGTTTTTTTAATGTTATACCTGACAATAATGACCATAATTTACTCTCCTTATGACCGGCGGCTTTTCGATTTGGAAGAAACATTTTTTCACCAAGTACGGTCATAAAAAACATATTAAGTGTTAATAAATTAAGCAATAACACCGCTATACCAATAGCTACGCTAACCGCAGATTGATAAATAATAAAATCTGCCAATCCCAATACGGCAAAACCTATAAATACGGACGAGCCACTGTATATAATTGTTTTCCCCGCTGTTCTTAGTGCTATCTTAGCCGCTTGTATTTTTCCTATACCGCTTGTTAACTCTTCTTTAAATTTTGTATACAATAAGATGTTATAATCCGTTCCAATACCGAGTAACACAACAGCTAAAAATACCTGCGTAAAATTAGACAACGGCAATTCATAATGCCATGCTAAATTCATAGTTATATTTAACGATACGATTAACGAAATTCCAACTGTAATCAATGACAGAAGTGGTGCAACCCATGAACGAAAAACAATAATTAACACTGCTAAAATAAACACGATTGAAATAATTTCTGTTTTCTTTATACCTTTTTGTGTTTCATTAGCAAATTCATGTGTTAAAACATCACTACCTGTTACATATGTATTTAGACCTTCTGTTTTTAATTCCGTATTAATATTTTCACTCATTTCTCTTACTTTATCCTTATCAACCGAAATAAGTGCTAATTCTGTCGTTTTATCTTCACTTAAAAGTTGTTTTTCAGCTTCTTTACTATCTGCGGCACTCGTTATACCCTTAATAGAATAATCATCTTTTTTATCCTTTAAACGATTTAAAATTTCGACAATATTTTTACGATTATCATCCGTTAATCCGCCATCACGATTAAAGACGGCAATCACTTGACTGGTATTTTGATTGTTATTATATTCAATTGACAACTTATTAGCTACCTGACTTTGTAAGTTTTCAGGTAATTTAATCTGCCCTTTTTCTCTGACAACTTTTGAAATACTTGGCATTGTCAGTAAAGAAATAATCAGTATACCTAACCACACTATTAATATTGATGTATATTTATTTTTTAATATCTTTCTCATTACTATTTATCTTTATTATCCTTTCAAAATAATTCCTACATTTTCTTCATTAATAAATAATTTATTTTTGTTGGAAATAAAAAATTTTCACCCGCAATGAACAATCATTCATTTTATTGAAAAATTTTTTGCGGTTATTTAATTTCTAACCGCATGCCAACAACTTTCCCTTAATTCCAACAATATATCTTCCGATAAATCAAGCATATTATTATGTTGCAAACAAATCGCCATCTCTATCGGTGCATAAACAAGTGCGATATACGCATTGTTAGGTAAATTTTTAACAATTCCCTGTTGTTTAAAATTTTCCAAATCTTTAAAAATAAACTCAAAAAAATTTGTTAAACAATTATTACTTTCTTTTGTTAAATAATATGAATACGAGTTATCATTAATAAATAAAAATGCTCTGTTGTTCTCTTTACAAAATTCGTATAATTTATCAAAAATATAATAAAACTTTTCTTTTGCTGTATATCCCGCAGGATAATCTTTCATTATAAAACGACTTAATTTATTTACTGTTTCCTGAAAGAGTTCATTTATCAAACTCTCCTTACTTTCAAAATAACGATAAATTGTCCCAACGCTAACTCCTGCCGCTTTCGCTATAGGTGGAATTGCTGTTCCGTCGTACCCTTTATGTAAAAACATTTCCAATGCAGCTCGAAGTATTCGCTCACGTTTATCATTTTTCTCCATCAAATTCACCTACCATTTTTACTAATTTAAAAAACTTAGCTTCAAAATGAATAATCATTCATTTTTACTAGTATATCATGTGTTATATATATTGTAAAGAGAAAATCGTAGAATTTTTTTTCTTAATCAATTTTATTAAAGTATAAAATAATGTATATTTCTCATTTAATATTTCATAATTAATAAATATCACCTTGTTTAAAAAATTAATCATTGTATCGGTTTATTTTTCACTAACTTAAAACTATTAAATACCCACAGTATAAAGTTATCCTATCTATCAAACAACATCACTATTCTTATAAATATACTCTTATTTTAACATACCAAACTTTACTAATCTCTCAAAATTAGAATTATACTAACCAACCTATATTACATCTCTTTTACAACTTCCGCTAACAGCTGATATGAATAATGTTGTGCCTGTTCATCGTAAATATACGAGTTAATCAACAATTCATCAAAGTTTACTCTTCGTTTCAAATTTTCTATTTGTTTTCTTACGGTTTCTTTACTGCCGATAAAAGAAACTTTCGTCATATGTTCAACAATGCTCTTTTCATGATCTACAATCTCATTATAATCAAATGCTATCGGGCCGAAATGCGGTACCTTTGTTGCAATTGCATAGTTTTTCCATACGGATTCTTCTGAATTTAAAGGAGGTTGTAATCCTTGAGGATTATTAGTTACTATATTAAGAAACGCTTGTAATTGAGTTGTTGATAATTTCTTGGCTTCTTCATCAGTATCAGCTACAACTGCATTAGCGCCGAGAATTACATATGGTTGCTTCAAACTACTTGACGGCTTAAAATAATGACGATATATAGCTATCGCATTTTCCATCATACTAGGTGCAAAATGTGCTGCAAATGAATATGGTAAACCTAACTCTGCTGCTAAATAAGCACTATCCGTACTTGACCCTAATATATAAAGCGGTACATTACGCCCAGCCGCCGGATAAGCATGAACAGGTCGTTCATCTTTAAAATATTCCGCCAATTCGTTTACTTCTTTTTTGAAATCTAATTCTTCACTTTTTACCCTTCGGATAGCACGTGATGTATTGTAATCCGTTCCCGGAGCTCTACCTAACCCTAAATCCACCCGTTTAGGATATAAAGTATCAATAGTTCCATACTGTTCAGCAACAATATACGGGCTATGGTTCGGTAACATAACACCACCGGATCCAACACGAATTTTATCAGTATTAGCTAATGTATGTTGAATTAAAAGTTGTGTTGCACTGCTTGCAACATTTTTCATATTATGATGTTCAGCTATCCAATAACGCGTATATCCTAATTTTTCTACTTTTTTTGCCAACCTAACCATTGCATCTATAGCATCTTTAAAACTCTCATCTTGACGTAATGGTACCAAATTTAATACCGATAATCTCATATACAACCTCCTTTTATATTTTACCTACTGTTACTATTTTCATACTGATAATGCTTTGCACATTATTTTTAAATAACTCTATAAGAATACCTATATTTTCACATATATAAATTTACTTTTATATCGCAGAATAATAATACCTTTCTTAATTATAATTTAGTAATTAATTTTTTCGATTATAAAAATATTAAATAAATTGTACTTAACATCATTTTTTATTTACATAAACACTTATAATCTCATATAATAAATTCCGCTAAATTTTATCAACTATAATATTATCATAATTCATTATACTCCTTGAAGTTAACTTTAAGTTAAATTATTTTACAATATACTGATTAAAATAAAAACTAGAATAACATAATTTTATGAAGATTATATTATACCAGCAATTTATCTATATATTTATATACAAAATATTATTTGTTGCTAATTCTATAGTGGTGTGGCAAACTTAAGAACTCTCTTTAATTCTTAGGTTTATGAGCGCCTTTAGCACGAATAAATCTTAGAAGTAAAGTATGCAACAGGAACTTGAATTTCAAGGAATGTAGTGACGAGGAAATTCTTAGTTCCCACTGCTAACGTACGCAATGGATTTCTTAAGGTTCACCTGAGCTTATAATCTCAGGTGAAGCCAGTATTCCACCACTAAGAATAGCAACGAACCTAATAGCAATGTTTGTAGTGGTAATAGTAAAATGCTAAAAGCATTTTACTTGGAGAATTTTATGCGTCACTTCTAATATTTATGAGTGCTATCTGCACATCATAAATATTAGAAGTGACGTATGCAAAGACACTAGTATCATCAAAGCCATAAACCATAGGTTGCAGATGATACGTTAGTGTCAACTGCTGACCCGTGGCAGTAGCTACTAGCTAATCTTTTACTCACTTTGTTCGTAAAGATTAAAGTAGCCTTGCATACCTTACTTCTACGAATTTTTACGCATCATAGATGCTAAAAATTCTAGAATTAACCTAGGTTAGTTGTAGGCGTCCATACCGCTACTAACCATTGTTAGAATATTTGTAAAATAATATATAAAAAAATTGTACTATAGGTGTTTTAAAACTCTTCGCTAAAAATCAGTATGAGAAAATTATGAAAAAATTTGCTGACTACATAAATTCATAAACGTAGTCAGCTCTTATACAATTTATCACATCAATAAATTTTAAAATTAATAAACTGTACAAGAAAGATTTGATAAAATCGCGTTCTTACGAAGTCATAATTTTTAAGCCTCTCTCATTGCCCATTGAAATTACACTTTTAAATTTTTATTCGGTTATTTACTTATTTATAACCATCTTTTATTATCTGCGATTACTTATATATTCTTTTCTCAGTTTATCAGCAATACCGCTATTTTGGGTACGATGAATAAGATCTACATGTGGAAATGGTACAGCTTTAATATCTTTATCATACTGTATAATTTTATCCGTTTCATTAAAAAGCGGGCGGTCTGCTATTTTCCCTGATTTTATAAATTCTGTCCAATCCTTTTGAATTGACATAACTGCTCTTCTATTCTCATCGGTAATTTGTATATTCATCTTGTCTATAGTCCCAAAGAAAAATGCAAGTTCTGCTCCATGGTAGGAACCACAAAGCCCATTATACAAGTTAGGAACATAATTCATTCTATATCCGTATATAGGGCATTTTTTCTCCAACGTTTCCATAAGAAATAATGTACTTGAATGAAATACAAAGAGCTCCATAATCAGAACTTGTAAATCAACAACTCCAGTTGCTTCCGTTTTAAATTCATTTTTAAGTATTTCTGCAAATTCCCCATATTTTTTTAAAAGAATTTCTTTCAGTTGTTCTTTTTTCTTTGTAATCCCAAGAGTTTTATAATACATTGGTAATTCAATCATAGAAAATTCATCCTTATTTGCTCCTATTAACACAGGCATAGAAGGAAATTCTCCTCGTTTTAATAAATTCATAGGATGTTCTGTGAAAAACTTACCATCGATAATATCATTTTGTCCCCCTTTTATTTTTAACAAATCCTTAACGGATAGTTTTTTTAATTCCTTAAGTCCGGTTAAATGATTTTTTGCTAATAGTTTCTTATATTGATTTTTAGCAAAATCAATTTTTGATAATATCGGAATGTTTCCCGCACACAATATCAATTTATGAAATAATTTGTTACTTGTAGAATTTAAATAATGATAAAGAGCTGCAACCGCACCACCACAATGCCCCATAAGTGTAATATTAGTATTATCTCCACCAAATGAGCTTATATTATTTTGAATCCAGGTTAATGCTGTTTGCTGATCAAGATAAGCAAGAGAACCTCTTATTTCTCCATTATCAAAAATAGGCATATAACCGAAATTCCCTATTCGATAAGTAATTGTAACTGCTACAACTCCCTGTTCAGCAATATGATTCATCATATATATCGGAACTGTCCCTGATCCTTCGCCCCCACCATGTAAAAATACAACAACCGGTTTTTTTTCTGTAAATTTATCAGAGGCCCATATATTTACTACAAACGCATTTTCTGTCTGAACATCTTTTAGTGGTTGAAATTCCGGGCGCAACATATGATGTTTCATAAAAATATTAAGTTTTAATGGATATTTTTTCTGTGGAAAGCAAAAACTTCCTTCTCTATTCAAAAAACTATCTTCAGAATACTCTTCCCTAGATATAAGTTCAGGATATTCAAATCTTTCAGCCCTTGCGTAAGGCACACTTAAAATAGAATGCACATCATTCCCTTGAAAATCTTTACCTACTATATCAGTATAAACTTTTCCAATTTTAGTTTGTAAAATCATTTATTCTCCTTTTATACTTCAAAATACTTTACTATCTTTCCGTCTTCAATCTGCAAAACAAAATCACAACAAAGTTTTATAAGTTCCGGATCATGTGTAGACACAAATAATGTTTTCCCTTGATTAACCAGACTCTGTAGCAACTCAGAAACAGCGCACATATGAAGATAATCTAAACCTGATGTAGGTTCGTCAAATAACAAAATCTCCGCTTTTGCTGCCATAGCCGAAGCTATAGCTACTCTCTGCTTCTGACCGCCTGAAAGTGCCATTGGGTGCTTATCCTTAAATTCAAGAAGTCCTAGATTATCTAAGATCTTATTACAAACCGAAATATCTTCTTTCTCCATGGATAATAGGACTTCTCCAACTACACTATCTGTAAAAAGCTGATGATTTACATCTTGCATCACCATATAGGACTTTCTTATTAATTCTTTTCCCCTATATATATTTTCCCCTATCTTTAATTCTCCTTTACAGCTCTTTTCCAATCCGCAAAGGCATCTTAAAAAAGTTGACTTCCCAGCTCCATTCTTTCCCGTAACACCTATTATGCTTCCCTTTTTTACAATTAGATTAGGTATTTCCAAATCCAATTTAGACTTATCTACTTTCTTTTCCCTTCTTCTTTTATATCTGAAAGTAAAATTTTTTAATTGAATTTTATCTTCATTGGTTAAAATTACCGGTTTATCAATATTATTCAATTCATCTGTAAATTGGCTGATATATTTAGATTCTAAATTTACAGGTCGTAACTTCATGTTGCGTAACTCATCTTCGTTTAGCTTACTAAACTCTTTCTGCCACTCCTTTTTAATCTCTCCATCTTCCATATATATTACTCTATCAATTAAATCTTTAAGATACCAAAGTCTATGTTCAGAAATAACTATAGTTTTACCTTGTTTTTTCCATTGCAATATTATTTCTCTTAAATCTTCTATTGCTTTCCAATCCAAATTAGATGATGGTTCATCTAACAACATTATCTTTGGCTTTAAGGCTGCAACCGAAGCACACGCAATTTTCTGCTTTTCTCCCCCGGAAAGTTCAAACAAACTTCTTCCTTTCAAATTATCTAAATGCATTTCCTGCATGATTTCATTTTTTCGTTTTACTATTTCCTCCACAGATAAGCCTAAATTTTCAGCCCCAAAAGCAATTTCCCCTTCAGTGTCTAAAGAAAAAAACTGACTTCGTGGATTTTGGAATACAGAACCGACAGTCCCGGCTAATTCATATAACTCGGTATTTACTACATCAAAGTTCGCTACCCTTAAATTCCCATCTAATTCCCCTTTGTAATAATGAGGAATTAATCCATTAATAAGTCTAGTTACAGTAGTCTTTCCACAACCCGATGCCCCAGAAAGTAGAATAGTTTCTCCTTCTTTAATTTCCAATGATATATTTTTTAAATCCTGTTTTTCAGATCCTTTATATCTAAAGTTAATATTTTCTATCTTAATCATAAAATCTCCTCTACAGCCCCCAAATATAACCTATGGTTAGGGTAGTAAAAACAACAAATGCTACATAATCAAATTTTTTAAAACCTATTTCACAAATATTGCTTCTTGTAACAGGTGCTCCTAATCCTCTGGTAATAGCTGCTGCCGAAAGTTCATCTCCAATAGAAACACATGAAAATAAGAGTGGTATAATTCTGTACTCAATCATCTTTATCAAATTTCCTCCTGCAAGACTAATACCTCTCATCTTCATAGCATCTCTTATATGCCCATATTCCTCTTTTATAGTGGGGAAAAATCTCAAAACTACGGCCAAGGAAATAGCTAATCCCTTAGGGCAATGCAACTTATTTAAAGCCACCATAAATTCGTTAACTTTAGTGGTTCTTACCGTATACCATGCCATAATAGCAGAAGGGAAAAATTGTAACATAACACTGCAGTACCCTAATGCTAAAGCACTAATGAAACCGCCTCCATTGTTAATAAAAAAATGCATAGCTAAAATTCCAAGTATATAAAATATAGTGAATCTAATAGCCGTTTTGACCTTTCCCTCAACTATTAATAGTAAAATCGGAACTATGGTAATAACCACCCTAAGTGTTAGACTAAGAGTGGTAGTTGCTGTTGACATCGTTAAAAACGATATTAAAAACATCATATACATTTTTGTTCTGGGATCTAGTGAAAATTCATTTCGCACTTATGCAATACCTGCTTTCTCAAAATGTTTTTTAACAACTTTCTTCCCTATAATCGCACCTATTACTCCAAAAATAAAACTTAAAACAATAAGTGGAATTAAAGTTGTGGTATTGATATATGTAAATAAACCATCCACATATTCACTTGAGAAATTTCCCGATTGCAAATTCTCACGATAACTATCTGCAGTAAATACAACAGGCAGAAAGTTTGCTGAACACCACATAGAAAATACTCCAAAACTAATTATAGTTTTCTTACTATTCTTATAATTACCGGATTTTGCAATTAAGTCGCTAATAACACCCACAGCTAAAATCATAGGTGCACCCAGCCATCCCATACCGGTAAAATACATAATAATTGCTAATAATGTAGCCATCATGGTTATCATACCGAATTTTTCAACTTTTGTATAAAAAAGCATCATCGGTATAGCACTCAATAATGGAATAATCGCTACATAAGCGGCTACAATGAATGGATGAATAAAACCACTCATACCGGCAGCAAATTCCACTACAAATATCAAAGCAGTAAATATACCTACATTTATAAAATCTTTTACATTTAATTTTTTACTATCCATTTCTAACTCTCCTTTAAGTTAAGCATTTTCATTTACTTCTTTAATTATAATCAACTATCTCTAACTCGTCAATACTATTATAATAAATTACTAATAGATTTGGATTGTCAACACTTTCCTAGACAACATTCATAAAAAGACTGTACTTTTAAGCCATCACCACTAAATTTTTAATTAACAACCAACATCCTTTATCCATTTTTTAATAACTATTTAGAATAGTAAATTTTCAGAGAAAATTAACACTGTTCCCAAAGGTTTAAACACAATATCTCTTGACTAAGTGAAAATTTTTCCTAAAATAACCCTACAACAAATATTTTCGATTTATATTATCTCTATTTCCTTTTGTTTTTATCGCATCTACCACTAATTTATCATCTTTATTCTTCGTTCTTCCTGACTGAATATCCTATAATCTCTCGGTTTATTTTTTTCTGTTTCACTTTCATTTTGTAAAAATTTTTGAGATTTGTGACTTTGTTTTGTATAGATAAAAATAATTCTTTGAAATATTTATTTCTGCATAAAGTTTTTAGCAGAAAACAAAAAAGATGATAGTTTTTTGCCTATCATCTTTGATAATTATTTTTTCTTATACCCAGTATTTAATACAGAGTCAGCTTTTAATATGTTACAGTTTAAGCTACTTCATAGAAGCGCACATCTGGATCGGTAGACCAAGTCGGCTTAAGTCCGACAAAAACATCGTTTTTAAACATGTCTGTTTCAAGATATGCCTTTGCATGCTCCATGCTATCGAAACCATGAATAACCTGAACATCCTCATCACGGATGAGCAGTTCTTTCGTCATTGCGCCTTCGATATTGTCAAGGAACGGCTGGCGGTAGTCGGTGTAGACCTTCGCTGCAGCAGGACGGTTTTCTGGGCTGATGACCATTGTGATCTCAAGATACGCTTTTACTTTCATCGTGAATACCTCCGAATATTTTATATTTGAATTTGCATTTCCTGAATGCAATTACAGTGTACCATAGATGCTAAATAAATAAAAGATATAAAGAATTTTATTTGTTACTTATAAATTTAATAGTGATTATATTTTTAAAAGTACTAATGCTATAATAAAAGTAGAAAGTTTGGAGGTGCTTAATATGTATCAAAAGAAAATGCAGCCGGACATCAGGTGTCCGTTAGAATATGGACTTAAATTGTTCGGAGGAAAATGGAAATCCCGCATAATCTGTATTCTGAATGAAAAAGGTACTTTACGGTATAGTAGTATTCGTAAGGAAATGTTGAATATCACGGATGCCGTGCTTGCCGCTACATTGAAGGAACTTATCAATGACGAGCTTGTCACCCGTAAGCAGTACGATGAAATACCTCCGAGAGTGGAGTATTCTTTGACAGATAAAGGTAAATCAGTTGTGCCAATTCTCCAAAACATTTGTAAATGGGCGGGCCTTTTCCAGAGAGAAAGTAGCGACAACATTATGACACAATGTCAAAAATGTGATTACAATAGATAACTGAATTTTATATATTACTTCAAGAAAACAAAAAATATGTCCATATTCATAAAAACTTATTAACAAACATATATTCTACGCAGTATAATACATCCTGTAAATTTACAACTAGGATGTACAGTAAATAGAGATGAGAAAAAACCACTACTTCTATTTATTATACAACCTGAATATTAGGACGAATAAGAAGAAAGCTAAACAACCATATGCTGCTTAGCTTTTCTCTGTCCCCTTGTACATTTGTAAATGATGTGAAACAAAAAAAGTTAAAAATAAATCACGGATATGATGGGGCTGACCCCAAAAGTGAAAAGAAAACCCAAGAAAAGATTGTGAAAAACTTATTTTTTGGTTTTTTCCATGATTTTTAACTGAAAATATAAAAAATATTTCCCAATAAAATCAATTGATTTCCCTTTGTTTATTAGTTATTTTTCTAGTTTTATTAGATTGTGGGAAATAGCATGTAGGGTAAATTCGACTCTCACATTTTCAATTCTGCAAAGGGGAAATCTTGTGAACGCTAGATTTTATCTTAAGTTACCAAAGAACCTCTCAATTTCTATTTTTCTTTTCGAATATATTTTCTTAGTTTCTTCATTTTTTAAAAGTCTTGCCTTTAACTCTTCATACGTTAGATTGTATAAAATAATCCTATTCTCTTTTGCTTTCGTACAGAGTTATTTTAACGAATAATCACCACAGTCTTCACATTTATATTGTTTTAAGTCTCTTTTATATTCATATTTATTTGTTCTACTTACAATTTTCAAAGTATATATATCTGTTATTTGGGCATAAAAAACTATCATTAAGTACGTTATATCCCCAGTTTGATGAATTTTTTATATTTTCTTCACAGTAGACACAGTTTTCTTTGCTTTCGTATCCTGCATCAGCTACTATTATTTTTGGATTTATTACCCCTTGCGATTTTATATATTCCATATGTGGTTGGAATATTCTTACATCTGTTGGATTTTGATGTATTGTAAATTCTAATACATATTTATTGTGTACTCCTACTTGTATATTGTATTCTGCTTTTAATTGTCTATTTTTCATATGATCATCTTTCATTCTCATGAATGTTGCATCTGTATCAGTTTTAGAGTAACTGTTTCTTTCTTGATGTATTTCTAATTGTTCTTCATATTTTTTAGTCTTGGTAGGTAACTGTACCGATCTCCTAAAAGTTAGATTTTTTGGGGTCGGTACAAAGAGAGCAAGGATGTTTTTTATAACCTTTATTAAATTTAAGTTTAGCATATAATTCAATCATAGAAATATTTGGATTACGTTTAATATAGTTTTTAATCCATGTTATTTCTTCTTGTGAGTGTGGTTTATGTGATTTATCCATAAGGGAGAGTGTTTTGTTCCGTCATATCTTTTATTCCAACGCATAAGTGATGCTTTAGATTATTTTGTATCGTCTACAAATAAACTCTATAGCATTGTTATTTCTATATGTTTTTACTGCTGCAAGTCTTATTTGTAGTGTATGGGGTATATATCGTTGTGTTTTTTCTGTTATAATAATTTTCATGATTTTTTGGTTTATACTATTATTATATCATGGAGATGATTTTTTGTTTATTAATTTTAAAAAGAAGTAACGATTTTTTCGCTACTTCTTTTTTCTACTGTCCTTTTGGATCAGCCACCTCTTTTGAATATTAATAATTATCAAATGGATAGCCTTTGCAGAAATTATACTAACTAAGAAAACGACTATTGTGAAGAGAATGTCATTTAAATTTGAAGAAGTAAAATATTTACCGAAAAATGTAATAGCAAGACCGTGAATCATATATAATTCAAAGGATATTGTACCTAACTTTAGTAAATAATTATTACTGAAGTCAATATTTTTTATAATTAGCATAAAATATATCGTGAAAATAATATTGTCTAGATTCGCTGAAATTGCATAACTATAGGCATCTACTAATCCTACTTTGGTAAGAACAATATTATATTTATGAGATATAAATATTAAAATAGTAAAAAGCATTAGACTTAAAATATAATATTTTCCAAAGAAATAATCTATTACTTTTTTGTTTTTTGCCCAAACTAATCCTATAATAAATGTAAGAATACTATTATACCACCAAAATCCATAATTCAATTTTATAGCTACAACAATATATAATACAATAAAGATAAAATTAACCGTAATACTCATGGTAGTATTCTTTATAAATTTAAATGAGATATAGAAAAATATATAAGTAAAAATTATAATATCAACAAACCAACCATTATATATTATAGTTGTATGTTTTAAAAATAAATTATAAAAGAAATTCAAATTTATTATTTCTTTTAGATATACCACTCTATAAACTAAGTATATTCCAGAGATAAATACAAATGGAATAAGTATTTTCAACAGTCTTTTTCTAAAAAAACTAGTTAAATAATCAGATTTTACTTGGGTTTGAATATATAATCCATAGCCAGATAAAAAGAAGAAAATAGAAACAATATAAGTACCCATATATTGAAAATTAGAAAAAGTCTCCCCAGAAGATATCCACTGAGATAGGTGATGTAATATTATGCCAATAGCTAATAATCCTTTTAATCCGTTTGTTGAGTTCTTGTCTAAATAATCTTTATTACCCTTTGGGAGCAAAAATATTAAACCTGAAAATAATAATAGTATTATTATATCCATAGCATCCTCCTTAATTTTATATAGAAATTGTATCGCATATCTTTTTAATATGCAATACAAATTTAACTATTTTATATCAGGCAGTAAATTTCATTATATACATTTGTAAATGATGTGAAACAAAAAAGTTAAAATAAATCACGGATATGATGGGGCTGACCCAAAAGGGCAGTAGAAAAAGGAAAAATATACCTTATATTTTCTTGTAAAATTAGTTTTAGATATAGTAAAAATCTCCT
>NZ_LT635544.1:0-167500 GCF_900120125.1 Gemella massiliensis | reverse complement strand
GAACCATCGACCTCACGCTTATCAGGCGTGCGCTCTAACCAGCTGAGCTATAGGCCCCTATTTTTTTGAGAAAAAGTATTCTTTGAACACTCAAAACTAAACGAATTCCCCAACATATCCTTTTTTCCTTAGAAAGGAGGTGATCCAGCCGCACCTTCCGATACGGCTACCTTGTTACGACTTCACCCCAATCATCTGTCCCACCGTGACCGGCTCCTCCCTTTCGGTTAGGTCACCGTCTTCAGGTGTTACAAACTCTCGTGGTGTGACGGGCGGTGTGTACAAGACCCGGGAACGTATTCACCGCGACATTCTGATTCGCGATTACTAGCGATTCCAGCTTCATGTAGTCGAGTTGCAGACTACAATCCGAACTGAGAATAGTTTTATGAGATTGGCTTACTTTTACAAGCTCGCTTCTCTTTGTCCCTATCCATTGTAGCACGTGTGTAGCCCAAGTCATAAGGGGCATGATGATTTGACGTCATCCCCACCTTCCTCCAGTTTGTCACTGGCAGTCTATCTAGAGTCCCCATCTTACTGCTGGCAACTAGATATAAGGGTTGCGCTCGTTGCGGGACTTAACCCAACATCTCACGACACGAGCTGACGACAACCATGCACCACCTGTATCTGTGTTGTCTCAAAGAGACAAACAACGTGATCTCTCACGCCCTCACAGTATGTCAAGACTTGGTAAGGTTCTTCGCGTTGCTTCGAATTAAACCACATGCTCCACCGCTTGTGCGGGTCCCCGTCAATTCCTTTGAGTTTCAACCTTGCGGTCGTACTCCCCAGGCGGAGTGCTTAATGCGTTTGCTGCAGCACTGATCTCTTTTGAGACCAACACTTAGCACTCATCGTTTACGGCGTGGACTACCAGGGTATCTAATCCTGTTTGCTCCCCACGCTTTCGCGCCTCAGTGTCAGTTGCAGGCCAAAAAGCCGCCTTCGCCACTGGTGTTCCTCCTAATCTCTACGCATTTCACCGCTACACTAGGAATTCCACTTTTCTCTCCTGCACTCAAGTTTATCAGTTTCCAATGACCTTCCACGGTTGAGCCGTGAGCTTTCACATCAGACTTTCTAAACCACCTGCGCGCGCTTTACGCCCAATAATTCCGGACAACGCTTGCCACCTACGTATTACCGCGGCTGCTGGCACGTAGTTAGCCGTGGCTTTCTGGTTAGGTACCGTCTGTTTTGTGTATAGTTACTACACAACCTTTCTTCCCTAACAACAGAGCTTTACGAACCGAAATCCTTCTTCACTCACGCGGCGTTGCTCCGTCAGACTTTCGTCCATTGCGGAAGATTCCCTACTGCTGCCTCCCGTAGGAGTTTGGGCCGTGTCTCAGTCCCAATGTGGCCGTTCACCCTCTCAGGTCGGCTATGCATCGTCGCCTTGGTAGGCTTTTATCCCACCAACTAGCTAATGCTCCGCAAAGCCATCTTATAGTGTCAGCATGACCGACTTTTAAATATCTCCCATGCGGAAAATACTGTTATCCGGTATTAGCTACAGTTTCCCATAGTTATCCCGGTCTATAAGGCAGGTTCTTTACGTGTTACTCACCCGTTCGCCGCTAAGAATTATCGGTGCAAGCACCAATAATTCTTCGCTCGACTTGCATGTATTAGGCACGCCGCCAGCGTTCGTCCTGAGCCAGGATCAAACTCTCCAAATATTTTCTTATTTGTTTGCTTGATTTAGCTCTTTTTAAAGTTTTATAGTTCCTTTTTGAACTGTCCTTTTTTGGAATTACGTTGACTTAATTCGTTTAGTTTTCAATGTTCAATTTGTTGCTTTAGCAACTTTTCTATCTTATCATTTTATTTCAGGTTTGTCAAGTTTTTTTCTTTTCCTTAACTTTTCCTACTTTAAAATCTTTTACTGTTCGTCTTCTTTCTTGAAGACCTTATTATTCTATCATTTACTTTTTATTATGTCAAGGTCTTTTTCTACTTTTCTTAAAAAGTTTATTTGATTTGAATATTTGTTCCGTCTTCGTGCGAAGACGTGTATTAGTTTATCATCTTTGTTTATTATTGTCAATACTTTTTTATAAAAAAATATATTTTTTCACGGTAAATTTGGCAAATAAAATGATTAAATGTCAAAATATAATTAATCAGAATAAAGAAGGGGGATTTTGCCAAGAAAACATTATATATTTTCTTTATCTAACCCCCATCTTTTTTAATGCCTACATATTATAAAAATCAAAAACAGTAACCGGTAAATTTCTCTTATGTTCTGATTTTAAATAATGTTGTTCTATTTTTTCTCTTATTTTATCTTCGAGAATTTTCCCTTCTAAATAATCATCTATATTATCATAAGTAATACCCAATGCAACTTCATCTTCCAATGCAGGACGATTTTCTTCTAAATCCGCTGTAGGTTTTTTTAAATAAAGATGCTCCGGACATCCCAATCTTTTTAACAATGCTTTCCCTTGACGTTTATTTAATCTATATAATGGAACTATATCAACGCCTCCGTCACCATATTTTGTGTAAAATCCCGTTATGGCTTCTGCAGCATGGTCTGTCCCAACCACTAATCCATTATTCATAGTAGCAATAGAATACTGTACTTTCATTCTTTCTCGTGCCTTTTCATTTCCTTTGGCAAAGTCAGTAATTTCTACCCCTGCCAATTTTAACGATTTAACACTTGCATCAACTGCATTTTTTATGTTTACAGTATATACTTTATCCGGCTTTATAAAATCCAAAGCGTCTCTACAATCTTCCTCATCAAATTGTTCTCCATAAGGTAATCTAACAGCAATAAACTGATAATCTTCGTTTGTTTCCTTACGTAATTCCTCCACAGCAAGTTGGCATAATTTTCCGCACAAAGTAGAGTCCTGCCCTCCGGAGATTCCCAACACTAAACTTTTTAAAAAACTATTTTCCTTTAAATAATCTTTCAAAAAATTTATAGTTAACCTTATTTCCTCATCAACATTTATTTCAGATTTACATCTTAATTTTTTTATTACTTCTTCTTGAAAAGTCATAAATTCACCTGTTAATTTTCTTTATTTGTTATTTTTCTCAATATATTGTTTCTATTTTCCCAACATTTTGGACTAAGGTCTACCGGATAAAATTCGGGATTTAACAACCTTTGGTACTCGTTCCATAGCAATTTTTTATTTTCTTTAAAATACTCAGCACTTTCCCAGACTGTCGGTACTTCATATACTTGCAATCCATTTTTAAAAACATCTACGTGCAAATCTCTTGCTTCAAAATTTTTCACTTCTTTTGCTAAATAAGTATGAGTTGGGTGAAATAGTTTTATAGTTTTTTCCGAATTAACATCTTCTTCTTCCAAAGCAATATAATCTCCCGCTGCCATTTCGGTTGCTTTATTAATTATTCTATAAACTCTTTTTATACCGGGTATTGTTAATTTCCCCGGGTTTTCAGAAATTTTCAATCTATCTATCATATTTCCATTTTCATCTTCTAAACATGAGAGTTTATATACTGCCCCAAGTGCCGGATTGTTATAAGCTGTTATCAGTTTTGTGCCGACTCCCCAAGCATCTATTTTGGCCCCTTGTTGTTTAAGGTGGGTTATAGTATCTTCATCTAAATCATTTGAAGCCACTACCTTGGCGTTTGGATAACCGGCATCGTCCAATATTTTTCTAGCTTCTTGTGATAAGTAAGCTATATCCCCTGAATCCAGACGTATCCCTAAAAAGTTTATTTCATCTTTCAGCTCATTTGCCACAGCTATTGCATTAGGTATTCCTGAACGCAATGTATCATAAGTATCTACTAAGAAGTAACAATCCTTATGGGCAGCCGCATATTTTTTAAAAGCAATTTTTTCATCTTGATACGCTTGAACAAATGAATGTGCATGCGTTCCGCTACACGGAATATCAAATAATTTAGCAGCCTTAACATTACTTGTTGAATCAAAACCACCAATTATAGAAGCCCGTGCTCCCCACACCGCAGCTTCAAATTCATGGGCACGTCTTGTACCAAACTCCATACAAACTTCATTAGGGCAAACATGTTTTATCCTAGCGGCTTTTGTAGCAATTAATATTTGATAATTTATTATATTTAATATCGCAGTTTCCATAAGTTGCGCTTGTATAAGTGGAGCTTCTATTCGAATCAACGGTTCATTCCCAAAAATAATCTCTCCTTCTCTTACAGAACGTATACTACCTGTGAATTTAAGATTTTTTAAATAATCTAAAAATTCTTTATCATAATACCCTAACTTATCTAAATACTCAATATCAGCTTCTGTAAATTTAAAAGAATTTACATACTCTATTATTTTGGCTAAGCCTGCAAAAACAGCATATCCTCCACCAAACGGAATTTTTCTAAAATAAGCATCAAAATAAGATTTTCTTTCATGAATTCCGTCTTTAAAATACGCATACCCCATATTAATTTGATATAAGTCTGTATGCAGAGCGTCACCTTCATATTTATTCATAATTTCCTCCAAAATTACCTTATTTCTAAAAATTTAGTTACCTATATATTAACACTTTAACACATATTTAACAAATATTATAATTATTTTCCAACAAGATAATTATTTTTATACATCGCTATAATATTATATTTAAACCCATCGGAAGATACTCCATAGCGTGTATCCGGATATTCTACTCTTTCACACGTCTTAACACATTTTATCTTAAATCCATAACTTAACGCATAATATTACCCCTTTCGCCGGTTTGTCCGATAAAAGGGGTACATATCATTCTTGATCTTCTTTATTTTTAGTATCTTCTGATTGTTTTTTGTCGTTATTTTTGTCTTCTGAGTTAGCTGTATTCTTATTTTTGTCATTAGAATTTTTACTATCAGTTTTCTCGTTATCTTTTTTATTTAATTCAGGAATTTTACTGTCATCTATTCGACCGTTTTTATCTTGTGATTTTTTTAAATCACTCTGCATAATCGAATTAATAGTAGTTTGTAAAAATTTTTCTCTTAATGGTAAATTAAAGATAATTTCTCCGTTATAACTAAGACCATACTCTTGTCTTACCATGTCACTTATAAAATATGGATCTTTTAATTTATCAATAACAATTTCATTAACTTTATTTTGTTTTTCAAGTTTTTCAATAGCTTTATTTTGTTCAGAAAGTTGTGTGTTCAACTCTTTTTTTTCACGAGTATATAAAAATGTTTGTATCAAGGTCACAACGAGCGTAAGGGTCATAATACTTAATATTAAAAACTTACGGCGCTTTCTATATTTTGCTTTTGCTTTCAGTACATCTTTACGAAATTGTTTTTCTGTACTTTGTTCCATCGTTTTATTCTTTTCTCAATGTTTCTGATAAGATTTTAAACATTTTTGTCGCATCTTCTTTTTTTGTGCTGTCTTTTAATTGCAGCACCTCATAAACAATTTCTTTTTTCGCAAAATATATGGTGATTTTATCCCCGATTTTTAAAGGACTGGACGGTTTAGCCTGCTTTCCATTTATAGAAATATGCCCACCTGCTGAAATTTCGTTAGCAACTGTCCTTCTTTTTATTATTCTCGATACTTTTAAAAATTTATCTAAACGCATATTATTACTCCTGAATTTTTTACTTATAATATTATCACATATTTATTTACTTAACGCAAATATTTATCGCTTATTCTTCATAAAAATTCGCGGTGAAATTACATCATAATAACACCGCAAACAATATTTTATTTTTTCTAAGCCCAATTTCCATCTTTAAAGATAGCTACTTCTTTTCCATCCGCAGTAAATCCTATGATATTCGTTGTGCTTTCTCCTATCATAAAATCAACGTGTACTAAGCTGTCATTAGCACCAACTTCTGCCAATTCTTCATCACTCATCTCGCTTCCGCCTTTAACGCAAGTTGGGTACGCCTTACCTAAAGCTATATGACATGCAGCGTTCTCATCAAATAATGTTTCTAAAAATAGTATCCCCGTATTTGAAATCGGTGAATCAAATGGTACTAATGCCATTTCGCCAATTTTTACCGAACCTTCATCGGTTTCTAATATATTTTTAAGAGCTTCATAGCCACGTTTAGCACCATAATCAACTACTTTACCTTTTTCAAATTTTAACCAGAAATCATCTATTAGAACACCACCATGATTTAACGGTTTTGCATTATAAACTATTCCACTGGTTTCTTCTTTATGTGGCATTGTAAATACTTCTTCCGTCGGAATATTTGCAACAAAACGCCCTGCTTTTTTCGCATAACTTCCGGCACTTTGCCAAATATGTCCCTTAGGTAGTCCCACATATAAATCTGTTCCTAAGTCATTAGTTATATGTAACTTAACTAATTCATTCTCATGTAAAAATTTCGCTTTCTCATCTAATACTCTAATGTGTTCTTCCCAATCCGCTACCGGATCTTCACCTTTCGCACGACAAGCACTAAGTATCTCATCCCATAGTTTTAAATATGCTTCTTCATCGCTTAATTCCGGAAACAGACGTTTTGCCCAACCGACTGTTGATGCACTAACAACGCACCAAGGACACTCATCACTCATTATAGCTTTCATATATTCTCTCAATGCTTTTGATCGTCCTACCATAGATGCTTTCATCTTAGCACTATCTACACCTGCTAAACCGTCCGGATCATCTCCTATAACTGATAGAAAAGCCGTCCCTTCATCTAATAATTCTTGGTAATGGTCAACATAGGATTTACTTATATTACTCAAAGTTTCTTCTGTTTGATATTTTAAATTTAACTTCGTCAACTCTTGATCACGCCATTCGACTTCAACTTTTTTTGCACCCTGTTTATAACATGCTTCCACTATTTTAGCTACAAAAGTTCTGCTTTCTGTACTGGCTCTTATCAAAACGGGTTGATCCTTTTGAACGTTAAGTCCGACCTTAACCATTAATTTAGCATAATTTTCCAATCTTTTATTTAAATCCATAGTATCGCTCCTTATTTTTATTTCCAACTTTAACAATTAAAAGTTCTTACACACTATTATACCAATGATTCAAAAGTTCTACAATAAAATTTAGTTAATAAAAAGGTTTCGAGAGAACTCAAAACCTTTTTGCTTTATTAAACTTCTCTTGTAGCTTCTTTTAACCAAGCAAGTTCATCACCCTCAAAATGCGGCGCTAAAACTTCAAACACTTTTTTGTGGTATTTGTTAAGTTCATATTTATCTTCGCTTGTTAACATTGAAACATCAACAGCTTCTAAATCCCAAGGAACGAATGTCATTACTTCAAATTCCATAAATTGACCATATTCATTTTTAACGGTGTTACGAATAATTAACTCATTTTCTAATCGAATACCGTGAGAACCTGAAATATATAATCCCGGTTCATTTGTCATAGTCATACCATGTTTGAACGGTTCACTTGAACGTTGAATTCCCCAATGGATACCTTGAGGTCCTTCATGAATATTACCTAGGTAACCTACACCATGCCCTGTTCCATGATTAAAGTTTTCATAATCATACCACAACGGAGCACGTGCAAATAAATCGACATTGGCACCTGAAATACCTTCCATAAATTTAAGTCTTGACAGGCGAAGATGACATTGTAATACACGAGTATAATCATGTTTTAATCTATCACTTATTTCTCCCATTGCCGTAGTTCTTGTTATATCCGTAGATCCTTCATCATAGTGGGCACCGGTGTCTGTTAAGAAGAATGTTCCCGCACGTAGTGGAATAGATGTTTCTTTCGTAGAAGAATAGTGAACTATAGCACCATTTTCCGCATGTCCACAGATCGGTGCAAAACTTGGGCAAATAAATCCGCCTTGTGCTTTTCTAAATTCGACAAGTTTATCAGAAGCAGAAAGTTCATCTTCTTGTTCACTGGTTCCGTTTTTAACCAGCTGTTTTAACCAATAGATAAATTTAGTATGAGCGATACCGTCTTTAACATGTGCTTGAACGGTATGTTTCAATTCTGTTTCGTTCTTAATAGCTTTCATCAACACTGTAGGATTACGTTTTTCTACTAGTGTTGTTTCTTTAGGGATATTATTAAATACAGCATAGTTTAAACGAGCAGGGTCGACTAAAACAACATCATTTTTTCCAAATTTTTTAACATCTTCATAGACGTTATTGTATGGTTTAATGTTAACATTATCTTCTTTCAGATGCCCTTTAATTTCATCAGAAAGTTTTCTTTCATCAACATATAAATCAACTTTATCTTCACATACCACCGCATAACTTAATAATAGCGGGAAGAAATCAACATCCATTCCTCGAATGTTTAACAACCATCCAATATCATCAAGAGTAGTAATTACATGAATATTCGCCCCCGCTTCTTTCATTTCACGACGAACTCTTTCCAACTTGCTGGCAACTGTTTCTCCGGCACGTTCCAAGTTCAAGTAAAATGCAGGTGCTTCTGATAAAGGTGGTCTAGCAGTCCAAATTTCATCTACTAAATCTATTTCGTATTTAACTGTAGCATTTTTTTGTTTTAATTTAGTCGCTATTTCTTTTCCTTCTCCAAACGTTACAACACGCCCGTCGAATCCTACAACACCATTTTCCGGTGTGTTTTCTATGATAAATTCTACAATTTTAGGTACCCCCGGTTCTCCCATTCTTTGCAACTCAATTACAGTATCTTCTAATTGTTTAGCACCTTGCAAGAAATATCTCCCATCAGTCCATAATCCGGCAAAATCTTTAGTTACGATTAAAGTACCTGCCGAACCTGTAAAACCGCTCACAAATGCACGTGCTTTAAAATGCTCTCCCACGTATTCACTATTGTGAAAGTCCGCCGTAGGAACCATATACACGTCAACCCCATTTTTCTCCATCAACGCTCTAAGTTGAGCTACCTTTTCGTTTACTGTCATTTTTCATACTCCTTTTTTCTATATTTTTCATAATTATAAATTTTAATTATCTTAATTTTAATGTTTCTTTAAAATTATCGGTCGCACGCACCAATGCATCCACAATCGCCGGTTCCGACGATGCATGTCCGGAAATAACAAACTCCAACTCACAATTATTTAGTCGTTTGCTTAACTCATACGCATTAATCGGACGACAATCCACATCGTAACGACCATGCACGATAAATGTTGGAATATCTTTAATCGCTTCTACGTTATTTAATAACCAGTTATCGTCACCGCCCCAAAACATATTATTCATCCAAAAATGGCACTCAATAGTTGCCACCGATATAGCGAAATTAATTTCCCCCGCACTCTCTTCAACGTTTGGTATTGGGTATAATGTCATTACACTGCCTTCCCAGATACTCCATTCACGTGCAGCTTCTTCACGTATTTTTCTATCAGCACTTGTCAAGCGTTTATAGTATGCACCTATTATATCATCACGTTCTTCTTGTGGAATAATTGATGTATAGCGTTCAAAGGCTTCCGGAAAAATCTCGCTTACGCCTCCTTTTTCATAAAGCCACTCAATATCTTCTCGACGTCCTAAGAAAATCCCTCTTAACACTAGTCCAAGCATTTTTTCAGGGTGTTTAACAGCATAACATAATGCTAATGTTGTCCCCCAACTACCACCAAAAACAAGCCATTTATCAATATTCAATACTTTACGGACTTTTTCCATATCGTCGATAATATGCCACGTATCGTTATTCTCTAAACATGCACGTGGTGTCGATTTTCCACTTCCACGTTGGTCTAAGAGAATAATTCTATACGCTGTAGGGTCGAAAAACCGTCTTCCTGTCGGCGTCGTGCCTCCGCCCGGTCCGCCATGCAAAAAGATTACCGGTATTCCCTCGGGATTACCGCTTTCTTCATAATATATCGTATGCGTATCATCCACCTTGAGCATTTTTGAAAAATTCTCTTTAATTTCTGGATATAACGTCCTTAGCTCCCCCATAATTAGAACTTCCCCCAATCTTTATATTTTTTACAATATTATTTTATCACAAAATAAAGCGTTTTTCATTATTGATTTTAATGAAATTTTATTATTTAGTTTTGTTAGTATAAATATATTTGTTTTATACCTTATTTATCACTATAATAAATTAATAATTCAGCACTTGTTTTCACACTTTCTTGGCGTTTTATACAACAAAAGTCGATAAAAAATATTTTTAATTTAATTTTTTATAGCAATAATAATGTTTAGATTTAAGGGGAAATTATAATAAGGATATTACATATATTATTTACATTTCCTTAATAACTACTATTTTAAAACTTCTCTGAATTTATCAGTAGCTCTTATCAGCGAATCAACAATAGCCGGTTCTCCTGATGAATGTCCTGATATTACTATATCTAAATTACAATTATTTAATTTTTTACTTAACTCATAAGCACCAACAACACGACAATCCATATCATAACGGCCATGAGCAATCCATGTTGGAATATCTTTAATTACATCAACATTATTTAAAATCCAATTATCATCTTCCCAGAACATATTGTTCATCCAAAAATGACATTCAATAGTTGCCATTGAAATAGAATAATTTATCTCACCAAAACTTTGTTCCAAATTAGGATCCGGATACAACGTTACCAAATTACCTTCCCACATACTCCATTCTTTTGCAGCTACTTCACGTGTTTTTTTATCATCACTTGTTAAACGTTTGTAATATGCACGGATCATGTCATGACGTTCTTCTTGCGGAATAATGCTTTCATAACGTTCAAACACTTCTGGATGAACGTTGCTGGCTCCTCCTTTTTCGTAAATCCACACTATATCTTCACGACGTCCCAAGAAAATACCACGAAGCACTAACCCTGTCACACACTCCGGATGTTTAATAGCATAACATAATGCCAGTGTAGAGCCCCAACTTCCGCCAAAAACCAACCACTTATCTATATTCAATTCTTTTCTGATTTTTTCAATATCTTCGATTATATGCCACGTATCGTTATCTTTTAAACAAGCATGCGGTGTTGATTTCCCACTTCCACGTTGGTCAAATAATATAATTCGATAAAACTCCGGATCAAAATATCGTCTACATGTAGGCGATGTCCCACAGCCGGGTCCTCCATGGAAAAATACTACCGGTACTCCGTTCGGATTCCCACTTTCTTCATAATAAATTGTATGCGTATCGTCTACTTTTAAAAATTTTGAGAAATTCTCTTTTATTTCAGGATAAAATACTCTAAGTTCAGCCATGATATAACCTCCTATGTTAATAATTTATATACACTATAATTTTAACATAAAACATAGTATTTTTCATTACTAATTTGAAATAAATTTTTTCATTTTAGTTTTTATAAAAAATATATTTATTTTTTACACATAATATACACTATAACAAAATTTATTATGAGCAGCAGTGAATTATTAGAAATAAATTATTTTAAAATTTTACTTTACTAAAACATTAATCATATTTTTAGAAACAAATATATTTGTTAATTATTTTTCACAACAAAAAAGAGCGACTCAAAAATCGTGATTTCGTTAAAAATCGATTCTACAGAGCCGCTCACACGGTTTACTAGATTTGAGAGAGTTTTTTAAAGTAAACTCCCAAATTAATAAACCGGTACGTCCAACCGCTAATATGCAAATTCTATTAGAATTTTTAGCTTTTAGTCAGTTTCTATTAAATTATTATTAATTAATCTTCTACTAAAGTTTCGCCTTCTCTTAATTCTACAAGGCTAGCAAGTTTTTTCTCAAAAACAAATATTAATACTGCAACTATTAAACAGAACGCACCAATACTTAATGATAATTTTACAGTTGGGATATCCGCGATATATTCATATAATATACCATACCCTTTAGCTGCTCCAAATGTTGCTACAATCCAAACTGCCATCATTATTGATAAGATACTCTTAGGCGAATATTTAGAAACAAATGATGCTCCTAGTGGAGAGAAGAACATTTCAGCAATACTTAGTACTACGAAGAATAAGATAACCCATAGTATGCTTGCTTTTTGGCTTTCAGGAGCCCCTACTCCACGAGTAAATTCTGTTAATGCTAAAATACCAAAAGTCGCACCTAGCAATAATAAAGCAATTGATGCTTTTTTATATAAGCTCCAGTCTCCTTGCGGACGTTTAGAAAGTTTGTACCATAACGCACCCAAAATAGGCCCCAGAATAATACAACATAGTCCATTAACAGAATCCAGCCATGAAGTAGGAACTGTGAAACTTCCTAATTTAGTATCAACAAATTTAGGCATATAATCATAAAGAATTACATAAGTTAGGTACCAGAAAGTCCAAAAGATAACTGATAGCAATGAAATAATAATAATTGAATATACGCGACGAACTTCGTATTTTTGTAACGGTCTTTTCTCTTTAGGTTTTTCCTCGTGTTTAACTTCACCTTCAGCAAAAGGACGTTTCCCTACTTCACCAAGAGATTTATATCCTAAAATAAACCAAATCGCACCTATCAGGCAAAGTAACCCTGCTATTTTAAAACATTGTAAGTATCCGTTAGCTCCCGCTGTAGCTAATTTAACATACAATATTCCTACAAACGTAGTTCCTACAAACGATCCGATATTAATAAATGAATACATCGTTGAAAACGCATCGTCTTTACGAGATTGATCACCATCAAAAATACGACCTACTAACGCTTGAATATTCCCTTTAAAGAAACCTGTACCGATTGATACCAAGACAATCATAACCCACATTGCTGAGTATGTTCCGACGTAACCTGCATATCCATAGCCAAGAGCCATTAATAATAATCCTACCGGAATCAAATATCTCGCTCCCAAAAACCTATCGGCGATAAAACCGAACAACACAGGTGCTAAATAAGTAAAGGCAACAATATTGGATTGCATTGCCGCACCTTCAACTTTACCTAACCCTAAACCGCTTTCTCCCATTCCTCCAGATATTACGGCTACGGTTACATATGTAAATAATAGCCAACGCGATGAATAGTAAGCGGCACGTTCAAATGAGAACGTAATAGAGCTCATATAAAAACTCCACGGTTTTCCTTTTTTAACCGCAACTTCAGACATAAAAAAACCCCTTCTTTCTTAAATAATTATATTACATATTATAACACAGCAGTATAAAAACTACAACTGTCTGTGTAAATGTTATCATTATTTATTGTAGTGTTACAATAGATGTGAGACATATAATAAAAAAAAGAAGAGTAAATCCTGTATAATGAAGTTACCTACAAATCAAAAAAAGGAATTTACTCTTATGAAAACTATTATAACAGAAAATATAGAAAAAACACAACGATATATACCTCATACTTTACAAACAAGAATAGCTGCAGTTAAAACTTATAGAAACGGTAACTCTATTCGTTTTGTTTGTAGGCGCTATAAAATATCAAAAGCCTCTCTTTTGCGTTGGAATAAAAAATATGACGGTACTAAAGAGTCTCTTATAGATAAGTCTCATAGACCTCATTCCATTCACCCTAACGCCCATACAGTTGAAGAATTGTCTTGGATTAAAAATCTTATTAAACGTAATCCTAATATTTCTATGATTGAATTATATGCTAAACTTAAATTCAACAAAGGTTATAAAAGACATCCTTGTTCTTTATTTAGAGTGCTTAGAAAATTAGGTTTTTATAAAGATACTAAGAAAAAAGTAATTCCTTATAAACCTAAACCCTATAATACACCTACTGAAATTGGTAAAAAATGGCAACTTGATGTGAAATATGTTCCTAAACGTTGTTATGTAGGAGAAATTCCTGATAAATTTTATCAATATACTATCATTGATGAAGCTACTAGGGAAAGATTTATTTTCCCTTTTAAAGAACAATCATCATACTCTACTGTTCAATTTGTTAAAATGGCTATTGATTATTTTGGGTATAAACCCAAGATAATTCAAACTGATAATGGTTTTGAATTTACACATTTTAAAGATACTAAACGAATACACCCTTTTGATGTATTGTGTAATAATCTTGGCATTAAACATCAACTTATTAGACCTAGAACTCCTAGACATAACGGTAAGGTTGAACGTAGTCATAGAAATGATAATGAACGTTTTTACAGGCGTTTATCTTTCTTTTCGTATGATGATCTTATATCTCAGATGAAAAAGTATCTATATCGCTCTAACCGTCTTCCTATGCAGACTTTAAATTGGCTTTCTCCTGTTGAAAAAAGAAAAGAGTTACGGAAAGAGTCTATAAAAATATGCCGGCTTTAATTCCTTGTTAGATAATAGATTTCACAACTTATTTGTCAAGGACAAGGGCTACGCCTTTTTCAAATCCTTGACAAATAAGTTTTAGAAATCTGAAATGTTCTCTAAGGAATTAAAGCTGGCAAATCTAATCAAATAATGTAATTTACGTCGGGGGCTTCATACGGTTTACATAGAAGCTAGCTTCTATGTAATTCTATTATATCCGGTATTTATTTTTTACTTTTTTTGTCTCACATCATTTACAAATGTACACTGTGTAAATGTTATCATTATTTATTTTATGGGTATTGTATTTGTATTTTAGTAGTGCTATAATAAAAATAAAGTTCAGAATATTTTAAAGGAGTTGTATAATATGAAACTTTCAAGAACTAATAAGATTCTATCTAAAATGAAAGAACAAGGCATTTCACAAGCACTTGTTAGCGATCCTTATTCTATTTTTTATCTAACAGGATTTTTAGAAAATCCGGGGGAAAGATTTTTTGCTGTTTTATTAGATGAAAATGGGGATCACAAATTGTTTTTAAATATCCTGTTCCCGCTGGATAAAGATTTAGGCTTGGATATAGTAAGCATTTCAGATACCGATGATATTATCAGTATCGTTGCCGATCATATAAAAGCCGGTACTAAATTAGGAATAGATAAAATTTTCCCTGCTCGTTTCTTATTACCGCTAATGGATAAACTTCCGGATAATAAATTTGTTGATGTATCTCTTCTTGTTGATACTACTCGTATGCTTAAAGACGAAGAAGAAAAAGAATTAATGCGAATTTCTTCTGAATTAAATGATAGAGCTTGTCAGTTTGTTATCGACAACATTACTGAAACTACTTCTGAAAAAGACATGGTTAAAAAACTGCTTGCTTATTACGAAGAAATCGGTGTTGAAGGAACATCATTCCCACCTATTATAGCTTATGGTGATAATGGAGCTAATCCGCACGGTTTGCCTGGTGACAGACTTCCAAAACCGGGGGAATCTATTATTGTCGATATTGGCGGAATTAAAGATAAATACTGCTCAGATATGACTCGTACTGTGTTCTTTAAACAACCGACACCGGAAGATAAAGAAGTATTTGAAATTGTTCTTGAAGCAGTAAAACGTGGTACAGAATTGGTTAAACCCGGAGTTAGATTATGTGACATCGACGCCGCTTGTCGTGACTATATTACTGAAAAAGGTTACGGAGAATACTTCACTCACCGTACCGGTCACCAAATCGGTCTTGAAGATCACGAATACGGCGATGTATCAAGTACAAACGAAATGGTTTGTGAACCGGGTATGATTTTCTCTATCGAACCCGGCATCTACCTACCCGGACGTATGGGAGTTCGTATCGAAGACTTAGTTCTTGTTACTGAGGACGGTGTTGAAGTCTTAAATAAATTAAACAAAGAATTTGTAGTTATTGGAGAAGATTAATTTTCAACTTGATCATCTTTCGAAAATACTTTTTATAACTACAATACTTTTGGGGCGATGTTTTTATCGCCCTTTCTTTATAAAAAGGGGCGGCTCAAAAAATTGATTTCTACCGAAATCATTATTTTTGAACCACCCCTCATAGTTTATTAAGTTTGGGAATAATTCTTCAAAACATATTCCCAAACCAATATATATATATCTAACTGTTAACTAAATAAATTATATAATAAACTTACCTTTTAAGTCAGTTTCTTTTATAATTATTAAGCGATTATTTAAAATATTTATTTAAAAATTTTTCTATTATACTCCAATACTCTTTACGATATTTGCGTTCTGCTTGGACGTGTTTTGCTCCGGCAAAACTATGAAATTCTTTTTCAGAACTGATCAAATTATACGCTTCTTTTCCATGCTCGATCGGTACAAAGCCGTCTTTTTCACCGTGCAAAATCAACGCCGGTAATTTTGTATTCTTTAAAGCCGTTGTTGCGTCGACATCTCCAAAAAAATATCCCGCTCTAATTTTTGTCACCGTATTAGCTGCCGGTATAATGGGAAAACTCGGAAGATTAAATAATTTTTTCAACTGATATGTAAATTCCTGTTTTAAATTTACATACCCGCTATCTTCGATGAACGCTTTAACATTCGTCGGCAAATTTTTGCCGATAGCATTCATTACCGTTGCAGCCCCCATGCTAATCCCAAATAATACGGTATCGGCATTATTATTTTCTGCTGAGATTTTTTTCACCCAGTTTACTAAATCATCTGAATCGTAGCCACCCATGGAGATAAAATCTCCGGCACTTTTCCCATGTGCTATTAAATCAGGAGCAAAAACATTGTATCCTTTATCGTAAAACTGTTTGATATAGGTTACCATTTTTTTAGCTTCACTAGTATAACCGTGAACGACAAAAATCCATTTAGTTGCTTTCGGATTAATAAACTTATAACCCACCAATTTGTTTTTTGTAACAGAACTCATCGTTACTTCTTGCTTATTACTTTCAAACCACTGATTCAATACAGCTTTATCTTCTTTATTGCCATCATTATCCTGACTTACTATCGCACTTTTATCTACCTTTGGGTTTAATGCAAAATTATAAAAATAATTACCTGTAAAACCAAAACCTGCAACCATAACAATAAGCACCCCAATCAATATTTTTTTAAACCGTTTTTTCATTGTTACGTTCCTTTCTTCATAATAAAACATATTGTTGATTATACTATGTTATCAAAGGAAAGTAAATAAAAAAAATCACTAATATAGACTTTAAGTATCTCTAATTAACTCAATAGTTCAACTTTTACTCGTTCTATAACTCCGAACCTACACTTCAAAACACTGAACTCTTTTTATTATTTTGTTATCAAATCTTATTAAATATTGGCTCTGTGTCAAATACGGGGCATGAGAAAAAATAAGGATAAAATGCTAAGCAATGCAGTGTTGCTTGGCATTTTTCAAAACGCCCTTAAAAGAAATATTATTTTTATACTCAGAAACAAATAACCTAGAAACAACTAAAATGCGTAATCTAAAGTTATAAAAGCTATTATAACCATAAGAAACTCTCTTTAAAACCTTTATCTTATTATTAATACCCTCCAAAGAACCATTAGAGATAGAATACCTAACACTATTAAGCATATACTCTTTATGTTTTCTCATAGTATTAATAGCCTTACTAACACCATCAGATAAATCGATAGTAGATTTTTCAATTAATTCTTTAAACTCCAACTCATTTCTATACCTTATTGCATATCTAATATCCTGAACTCTCTCATAGCTAGCCTTAAATATACAATCTAATCCTAATAAATAATCTAAAATATCACGTCTAGTAACTAAACTCCTAAAACTCCTATTAAAGAAAAACCTACCATGAGTAACATTACTTTCATCTTCTAATATTAACTTCCAATTATTTTTTAAAAGAGTATAATTAATACCTTTTTGTTTTTTGTAAATATTCATTAGCTTAACTCTAGTTCTATTAAGTTCTCTATTAACATTTTGAATAAAGTTCTCTATTAACATTTTGAATAATATGAAACCTATCTATAACAATTTCAGCATTAGGAAACTTATTTCTAATCAACTTCATATAAGGAGTATAAATATCAATACAAATAGCCTTAACATTACTTCTAGCCTCTTTAGAAAATCTGGAAAAATAATTATTTAAAATATACTCAGTTCTACCATCAACTATATCAATAATCTCATGAGTTAAAGCATCTAAAAAAATAAAACTCATACCATTTTTACTATCTTTAGTAAACTTTAACTCATCAAAGCATAAATACTCAGGTAAGGTATTATAGTTAAGAATGTCTACATGGGATTTACATTTATAAAGAGTTCTTATAACAGTATTAACCGATACATTATTCATTTTGGCTATTTGTTTAAAAGATAAAGTATCAGCTAAATCACTCATTATAGAAAACTTAACATTTTTAGAAATACTACAGTATTTATCTACAAAAGAAGTAGTAGCTACAAATTTTTTATTACAAGTTTTACACTTGAAACGTTGCTTTCTTAGTTCCAAATAAGCAGGGATACCTGATATTTTTAATAGATTAATTCTAGTAAGTTCATTAAAGCCGTTTTTAACTACAGTATAACCTTTATTAAGACAACCACAGCATTTACACTTCTTGGGTTTATATGTTAAGGTACCTTTGAATACAAAGTACTTTTGATTGTTTTTAATGATTTCTCTATGTGTTTCCTCTATAGTAATGTTTTTATCTTTTATTTGTAGTAGGTTTTTAATGAATTCTCCCTCTTTTATTTCTTTTGTTTTTGTGTTAAAATTATTCATGACAGATATCCTTTCATAGTTTATTTTTTGCACTTTAATTATATTGGATATTTGTCTTTTTGTATATTAAAGAACAATACGAGGTATGGATTTTTCCCATGCCCCGTATTTATTATACAACCTAAATATTCAACACTCATTCCATCAAAGTTTATTTTTGTATCTCTAAATTTAATTATAACTTATTTAGAGTATTTTTCAATATTACGATAAATAAAAAATTTATTAAATATTTTCTTTTATATCCATATCTATGCTTATAAATGTACCAATTATATTTTTTAACCCTTATTTTTCGTCTTTTAGCCATCTATAATTTTTTATTTGATAATTAATTTCCATATTTTAACACTTTAGAATTATTATTAATAACTTAGCATTCATTTATTATTGTTCTCTTAATTTCTGATAAATTTTTATTACAACAATCAAAAAGTTACCGGTAAGGTTCTATATTTTTTCTAAGAAAATAACATTTTTAAAATGTAAATGATAACCATTATCATTGTAAGGTAATAAATGTGTAATATTTATACATTTATTTATAAAAATATAATTGAATGCCCTATTATTTTATAACTGTTATATAGTATCTATAATTAGTATAGATCCTTTTTTACTGTTACATTGTTCTTATCGCTTATAGTTATATCAACTGTACTTTTACATAAACATACATATATTTTTCAAAACATATCGTGATTATTTATATATATAATTTAGTTTATTTTACAAGCATTTTCTAAACCTTTGTAAGTGTTTGCTTCTGGGTTGTGTATGTGCTACACTTAAATTGCAAGGATAAATATGTCGACATTCCATGCAATTGTTTCAAACGATTCCTAAGTAACTTGAGCACCTTAGATGTAAACGATGTAATTTTTGTTATATCTACTCAATTATTACACCATATTGAAACTCTGTACTGAAATATACAATTATTCAGAATCATCTAAGATTATGAAGTTACGTGATTGCACAGTTAGTATTATTGGTATTATTGATAATATACAGGAGGTAATTATTATGGTAAAAGAAAAAGAAACTGTTGTAAATCCAGAAGAAGAAGTTGATGTTCTTGTCAAGAAAGCACTAGTTGCACTTGACGAATTCATAAAAATAGAAGATCAGGAAAAAATTGACTCAATTGTTCAAGCCGCCGCTGTTGCCGCTTTAGAAGAGCACGGTCCTCTTGCTATTGCAGCAGTTGAAGAAACAGGTCGCGGTAATGTAGAAGATAAAGCTATTAAAAATTTATATGCTTCTGAATATATTACGAATAATCTTCGTGGACTAAAAACTGTCGGTGTTATTGATAGAGACGAATCGGACGGTCTTGTTGCGATTGCTGAACCGGTCGGTGTTATTTGCGGTATAGTACCTACCACCAACCCCACCTCTACCACTGTTTTCAAATCTCTTATTTGTTTGAAAACTCGTAACCCTATAATCTTTAGTTTCCACCCTGCAGCGAACGAATGTTCTAAAAAAGCTGCAAGAATCGTTTATGAAGCTGCCGTTAAAGCCGGAGCTCCTAAAGATTGTATCCAATTTATCGAAAAACCTACACTAGACGGTACAAACGCTTTAATGAAACATCCCGGCGTTTCTACTATTCTTGCTACCGGTGGTGGCGGAATGGTTAAAGCCGCTTACTCTTGTGGAAAACCTGCTCTTGGTGTTGGTCCGGGTAACGTACCTGCTTATGTTCATAAAGATGCTAAACTAAAACAAGCTGTTAACGACATAGTTTTAGGAAAAGCTTTTGATAACGGTATGATTTGTGCCAGTGAACAAGCTGCTATTGTAGACAAAGAAGTTTATGATGAGTTTATTAAACTTATAAAATCACATCGTGTTTACTTTGTTAATAAAGAAGAAAAAGCTAAATTAGAAAAATTATTATTCGGAGTTGAGGCATATTCTGAAAATGTTAATACCGCTAAATTAAATTCTGTAATCGTTGGTAAATATGCTGAAGATATTGCTAAAATGGCAGGCTTTGAAGTTCCGAAAGGAACCGTTATACTGGCTGCTGAATGTGAGGAAGTTGGGGTAAATGAACCTCTTACACGTGAAAAACTTTCACCGGTACTTGCTATTCTTAAATCAACCAGCACAGAAGACGGTATTGAAAAATCTCGTCAAATGGTTGAATTTAACGGTTTAGGACACAGTGCCGCTGTCCACACTCAAGATGCAGATGTTGCTGAAAAATTCGGTAAGGTAGTTAGAGCTTGTCGTATTATTTGGAATTCTCCAGCTTCATTCGGTGGTATCGGAGATGTGTACAACGCATTTATTCCATCACTTACATTAGGTTGTGGTAGCTTTGGCGGTAACTCTGTTTCTGGAAATATCGGCGCAGTAAATCTTCTTAACATCAAGTTAGTTGGACGTAGAAATAACAATCTTCAGTGGTATAAAATTCCACCAAAAGTTTATTTTGAACCCAATGCCATCAGATATCTAAGTGAAATGGAGGGTTTAGAAAAGGTGATGATCGTAACTGACGAATCTATGGTTAAACTTGGATTTGCAGCTCGTATCATCGATCAACTTAACAGACGTAAAAACAAAGTTCAGTATGAAATATTCGCAGGCGTTGAGCCTAACCCTGATATTACAACCGTACGTCGCGGTTTGGAAATTATGAACTCATTTAAACCTAATGCTATAATTTCTCTTGGTGGTGGTTCTGCTATTGACGCCGGTAAAATTATGTGGTTGTTCTATGAAAGACCTGATGCAGACTTTAAAGAACTTGTTCAAAAATTCATGGATATCAGAAAACGTACTGTAAAATTCCCGCATTTAGGAAATAAAGCGAAATTTATCGCTGTTGCTACTACATCAGGTACAGGTAGTGAGGTTACTCCTTTTGCTGTTATTTCAGATAAAGAACATGGTAAAAAATATCCATTAGCTGATTATGCACTTACACCGCATGTAGCAATCGTAGATCCTAATTTGGTTATGACAGTACCTGCCAGACCTACAGCATCTACAGGTATGGATGTTCTTACTCACGCAACAGAAGCCTATACTTCTATACTTGCTAATGATTATACCGACGGTATCGCTCTACAAGCAATTAAAATTGTTTTTGAAAACTTGGAAAAATCTGTTAGAGAATTTGATAAAGATGCACGTGAAAAAATGCACAACGCTTCTTGCTTAGCCGGTATGGCATTCGCTAATGCGTTCTTAGGTATCTGTCACTCTATGGCACACAAAATCGGTGGTAAATTCGGTACTATTCACGGTGAAACAAACGCTACTTTACTTCCATACGTTATTCGCTATAACGGTACTCGTCCCGGTAAAGTGTCTATTTGGCCAAAATATGAACACTATAAAGCTGCAGAAAGATTCCAAGACATTGCTCGTATGTTAGGACTTAAAGCCGATACTCCTGAAGAAGCTGTTGAATCTTATGCACAAGCAGTATTCGAATTAGGTAAACGTGTAGGTACTCCTATGAGCTTTAAAGATCACGGTGTGGATTACGAAGCATTTAAAGCTGAACTTCGTACCTTGGCACTTGATGCTTATGAAGACCAATGTACTCCAGCCAACCCAAGACTTGCTTTACTTAAAGACTTAGAGGGAATTATGGAAGCTGCATGGTTCGGATATGATAAGAAAAAATATGAAGAAAATAAATAGTTAACTATTATTTTATAGGAAAATAAATAAGTTTATAACTATAAGTTAATTCTCTTAAAATCCCGACTTACTAAATACGGTAAATCGGGATTTTATATATAACTCTACGCTAAATATAAGGCAAATTAAGAAAGAAAGAGAGTAAGATTAAATGATAAGGTAAATACTTGTCCCTATCAAAAACTCTTCCCTCAATTCCTCTAATTTTAGTCTATATAACACTTCACAGCTAGAAAATCAATCTAGCATTATTCTGATAATTTAAAATCGCAACTAAATACCTACAAAAATTTCCACAATTTTTCTTATTTTTTCTAATACTGATTCTTTCTTTTTTTCTCTTCCCCCACCTCTGCGTGAAGTTGGAGGAATTATACGGTCTAATTCATCTCCAGCATATTCCACATACCCGTTATCAATAGATTTTGTTATAAAACGCATTGCTCCCTCTTTCAGCTTTTCTTCTTCAACTAAAGATTTAATTTTATTTTCTTTTTCTTTTCTTGCAAACATATAAAACTTTTCAAGAATATCATCAGTATTCTTTAATTCTGACAATTTTGTTTTGCTGATAAACTCCATAATTAAGTTTTCTTTTGCTCTTGTATCAAGACTTGATCTGATTGCTCGACGTACTTCTGCTTTCAAATTTTCTACATCTTCGTTTTCTTTTGATTTTTCCAGTATTAAAGCCAAAATATAGTCTAAATTTATTTCATCAGTTTTCAACAAATCAATTTGAAACTCGACATTTGAAAAATCAACCTGTTCGCCTTCAGCCTTTTCACTTCGTCTTTCATTCAAAATACTTTCTCTGATATCTACATATACACTTTTCATGTCTTGCATTTGTCTATCAGAAATAATTTTTTCAAAACTTTCAAATTCATCGAAATTTCTAAGAATATTTTCAGCTTTTAACAATTCTCCAAAAAGTTGTACAAATTCTTTTTTATCTGCTTCAAAAACAATTTCAGTTGTATCCGGAAATTTGGCAATTATTTCTTCACATATATCAACATATCCCTTAAACGTCTTTCCTGTTTCCTCGTCTGTAAAACCATGTATATATTCATCATAACTCTTTTCTAAAATAACATTGACACTATTTTCATCTCCAAAAGTTTTAATTGCATCTTCTGTAGCTTTTTCCAAGTTTCTAAAACATACAATGTTTCCAAAAGTCTTTACTTTATTTAAAATACGGTTAGTTCTTGAAAATGCTTGAATTAAACCGTGATATCTTAAGTTTTTATCTACAAACAGAGTATTCAATGTTGGCGCATCAAAACCTGTTAAAAACATTCCTACTACAATTAGCAAATCAACTTCCTTATCCTTTACTTTTTGAGACAAGTTTTTATAGTAATTTTGAAATTCCTTTCCATCAGTTGAATAATTTGTTTTAAACTGTTTATTGTAATCATCAATAACCTTATTCAAAAACTCTTTTGAAGTTGAATCCATAGCAGACGGCTCAAAATTTTCTTCTGTTATTTCACCAATAGCGGAGGGTTCTTCGTTTGCAGAAAAACTATAGATTGTAGCAACTTTTAATCTCTTTTCTTCAGGTAGAAACTCTTGTTGTTTGAAACTCTTCATAATACAATTTTGCAGCCTCTACACTTTGAACAGCAAACATCGCATTAAATCCATTTAATCTTCTATGTTTTAAATCATAAAATTCATTTCGATGTGTCTTTGTATCGAACACCTTAAGAATATGTTTTGTAATTTCCGTGATTCGCTCCGGATGAAGCAACATTTTATTTTCTAATTTTGCTAATTTTTTTTCATCTTCTTCTTTTTCTGCCATCTTAAATCTAGGTATGATATTATTATAATCAACCTTGAATTTTAAAACCTTTCCATCACGAATAGCGTCTGTAATTACATAACTATGAAGCTGAGCTCCGAATATATCCGATGTTGTATTTCCACCAAGAGAATTTTGTGGAAATATCGGTGTTCCCGTAAAACCGAACTGGTAGTATTTTTTAAATGCTTTTCTTATATTTTTCTGTGCATCTCCAAACTGAGAACGATGACATTCATCAAATATAAAAACACAATGCTTATCATAAATTGGATGATTAGGATTTTTCTTTACAAATTCATTTAACTTTTGAATTGTAGTAACAACAATTCTATTGTCATCTCTTTCGATACACCTTTTCAGTTCTCTTGTATCTTTACTTCCGTTTACACTATCCGGCTGGAATCTTTGATACTCCTTCATCGTTTGGTAATCTAAATCTTTTCTATCTACCACAAAAAATACTTTATCTATATAACCTAATGTTGTAGCTAGTCGTGCCGTTTTAAAAGAAGTTAATGTTTTACCTGAACCTGTTGTATGCCAAATAAAACCTCCGGCTTCAGGTCTACCGGCTTTTTTCGACTCATAACTTGATTTTATCTTCCACAAAATGCTTTCTGTAGCTGCAATCTGATAGGGGCGCATTATTAACAAAGTATTATTAACATCAAAAACACAATATTTTGTGAGAACTTCAAGAATGACACGCTTCTCAAAAAAAGTTTTAGTAAAATCCTCTAAATCACAAATTACCTTATTTTTAGCATCTGCCCATTCACAAGTAAATTCATAATTATTTTTATTTTTTGCAGTTGTATTTGCAAAATATCTGGTATAGGTTCCGTTAGAAATTACAAAAATTTGTACAAATTTATAAAGAGAATTATCCAAATTAAAACTCTCTTTGCTATATCTGTGAATTTGGTTAAATGCCTCGTGTAAATTTACTCCACGTTTTTTTAACTCAATATGAACTAGAGGCAATCCGTTTACTAGAATAGTTACATCATAACGATTTTGATTTTTTTCTCCGCCAGTAACTTGATTTACAACCTGCAAAAAATTATTGTGAATATTTTTCTTATCAATAGTTTTTATATTTTGTAAATGTCCATCATCAAAAATAAAATCATGGATATAATCTTCTTGTACCTTTCGAGTTTTTCAATCATTCCATCATTTGGAGCATCCAGATATTCAATTAAAAATCTATTCCACTCTTCACCCGAAAAAGATACTTCATTTAGTTTTTCAATTTGAATTTTTAAATTTTTATACAACTCATCATTTGACTTTACCATTAGTCTCTCGTAACCTTGAGAAACTAAATTTTCAATCATTTGCTTTTCAAGTTCTGCCTCACTTTGATATGAAGTCTCTCTAACTTTTAAATATTTTTCGAAATTAGCCAAAATGATTCCATTTGTCATCTCGGCAATTGTAGATGTGTTATAGTTTAGTCGTTCTTCTGACATCTGAATTACTCCTTCCGTAAGTTTTAAAAACATATTCTAAAAATTCTTCCAATTTCTTTACTACTTCTTTATCCATTTTTTCAATCCATCTTTTAGGTATATTTTCGTATCTAAGTTTTGCACCAGCAATGCTTCCTTCAATCCCTGCAATTGTATCCGCATCTCCACCGTGATTTACAGCACCGATGATACAATCTTCAAAAGTTTTCTTTTCACTCCAATAAATAGCATCTTTAAAAGTATTGATAATATATCACTTAGCTCTAAAAGAACTCTCTTTTTTAGACTTATTCTCTTTCCTAAAATATGAGTTTTTATAATTTCAGTATATTCCTTTAAAATATTTCTACAAATATTATTATTTATGAGTAATATTGCCCTAAATAAAATTAAGTTCAGGCGATTTTTCTGAATTTAACGAAGTACAAGGCAGAGCTCTCATAAGACTTCCATAACACAAATCGGCATCTGTGTATCATCTGTAACTCCTCCAGTTTTTAAGTTGAGCCAACCTCCACCTATTATATCAGTCAGCTTGCCATAGTCTCTTTTTATTTCAGCCTCACTCATAAACTCGGTAGTAGCTCCCATTACATCTACGATTGAAAAACCATAGAGAACACCCTTTAATCTGTCTTTAATATTATTCATTGCACTCTCACTTTAAAACTATCTTTTAAAACTTAATAATTTTTCTCTATAATATCCATATTGTTTTTGTCTTTGTTCAATTTCTTGTGGCAACAAACCTTTTGTATCAGCCAATAAAGATTGAAATCTATCAAGAATTTCAACTATTTTGTTTTGAATTTCAATATCTGGTATAGGAATTGTCTGTGTTAACAATATACTAACGTCTACAGACGGAAAATTACCAATTTTTATATTATTACTACACCATTTATCAATTATATAAAAGTAATAATATGCATACTTTATATTTACTTCTTTTTTGTAATTATCTTTCAATGAAAAACAAGTAAATCTTTGATTCGCTAAAAATGGAACTGTTATTAAAGCATGTTCTCCTATAGTCGCAGATGTTGATAAAATAATAGAGTTTTGCTCAAATAGTTCTCCTTTTATTGCAGAATTTGAAACATAATTTTTTGCATAACTTAATATATTTCCATTTTCTCTAATATCTTCCATCTTAAACCACGGGATATCTTTACTATTCCAATACTCCTGAACAGATTTAGAAGGTGTATAACCGTTTTTCGTATTAAATACTTGAGATAATGTATAAAATGATATCTCCCCATTATTTCTAATTCCTTCTATTTTTGCAGAAATTTTATTCAAATATTCTTCGCTTAAAAGCATATCTCTATAATATTCATACTGTTTAGTTCTAGCCTGTAATTCAGTAACATAATTTGTAAATTTGTCAAGTGTTTTTACAATTTTTTCTTGTGTTTCTATTGATGGAATAGGAATTTTTATTCTTTCAACTACATTACTCATTAATTTTGGGTTCCCTGAACCCCCTTTTACATGCTTTTTTGCTTCAATTTGTAACCAATATACTATAAACTTAACCAATAATTTTTTATTATCTTTTGGCTCAATCAGTCCACAAATATTTGTTACTGAGAACTTTCCATTTCTATAGAAAACTGTCCCAGCATATGCTCCATCTGTAGTCCATGTTGCAAATTCTCCATCAAAATCATATGTGCTTATTCTTCCTATTTCTCCATTATTTCTTGTTTGAGATGAATATACAGGAAATTCCCCTTTACGTTCCTCTAAATAGATTTTGGATATAACACGACCTCTCTTAATATTACAAACTTCTCCAAGTTTTTTCCATTCTACTTTTTCGTCTTTTAGTAATTCATCTATTTTACTCATTGTCATCCCCACCTTTTGAGGCAATATTTTTTATATTATTAATTTCAAGAAGATAGTCTTTTTCTACTTGTGTTAATGTTTTTTCATTATATTTTTTATATTCTTTTTCAACTTTTTCTATCATTTGTTGTCTTGATATTTTGCCATTATCTTTTAGCAAATCTTCTCCGGTTGCTATTAATATTCTATCCACATGATTTATCCAATCTTTCATAGTCATCATAACTTTTTTTTCTGCTTGTCTTTCTGCAAAATCTAAGTATCCTGAAACTAAAGAATTTAGACTCTTTAGTTCTTTTTCATTCAAATAATTTTTTGCCACCTTTGCCTCTGTTAATGTGGGTAACTCTCCTTTGAAAATTGTAAGTCCCATAAATTCTTTTTTGCTATCAACACGGCTATGAATAATCTCACTTGTTGTGTGATTATGAATAGCATAATGAAGTTTATTTTGAACTGTCGCAAAAAAATGTTTAGCTTCTTCGCTATTAGAATTATAGTCTATACTTGTAGAGAATAAATCTAATACTTGACGATAAAATACTTTTTCGCTTGAGCGAATATCACGAATTCTTTCTAAAAGCTCTTTCCAGTATGCTCCACCACCCAAGTTTTTGAGCCTTTCATCATCCATTGTAAAGCCTTTGATAATATACTCTTTTAAACGTTCTGTCGCCCACTTTCTAAAATCAGTGGCTATTTTTGATTTTACTCTATATCCAAGTGATATTATCATATCTAAATTATAAAATGTGATTTTTCTTGAAACGTTACGATTTCCTTCTTTTCGAACTTGTCGGAAATCCCGACAGGTTGATTCTTTATTCAATTCACCCTCATCATAGATATTTCCTATGTGTTCTACAATATTTGTTCTAGAAGTTTTGAATAGCTCTGCCATTTGCTGTTGTGATAACCATACTGTCTCATCAATAAAACGAACATCTATTCTGGTACTTCCATCATCTGCGTTATATATTAATATCTCTCCGTTATCTTGTTTTATTTCTTTACTCATAACAACGCTCCTTTCCCCTTATATGAACTAACTCTATATCAGACAGAAATTATTGCATCTAAATTATAAAAATTAAATGTTTTTTTGACATCTCCATTTCCTTCTTTTTTCATTTTGGAAACAGTTGTATTTAGCTAATTAAAAAAATTTGTTGCTTGATTACTCATCTTCAAGCGCCTTTACAATTTCATTTATTGAGCTTCTTAGTTCGTCTATTTTCTTTACTGTTTCTTCAATTTCTTTGTTTAGAACTTTTATGTCAATTACTTCTCTGGTATCTTCTTTTTCAACATAAGTAGAAACAGATAGATTGTAATCATTTTCTTCTATTTCAGTTCTATCTACATATCTTGAAAAATATTCTTTGTCTGTTCTGTTTCTAAATTCATCCACTATTGCACATATATTTTTTTCTTCCAAGATATTATTATTCGTTTCTTTTTTAAATTCTTTACTTGCATCAATAAAAAGCACCTTGTTTTCAATCTTATTTTTTGCCATAACTAAGATACAGGTTGCTATTGATGTACCGAAGAATAAATTTTCAGGTAACTGTATTACACAATCTATGAAGTTATTATCTATTAAATATTTACGTATAATTTTTTCCGCACCTTTTCTATAGAAAATCCCCGGAAAACATACTATAGCAGCTCTACCACTACTTGAAAGATAACTTAATGAGTGCATAATAAAAGCATAGTCCGCATAAGATTTCGGCGCCAATTTTCCCGCAGGAGCAAAACGTTCATCATTAATTAATGTTGGGTCAGCATCTCCTACCCATTTAATTGAATAGGGTGGATTTGAAACAATTGCATCAAAAGGCTTTTCATCTTTGTGCGTTGGATTGAGTAAAGTATCTCCTCTTTTGATTGAAAAGTTATTGTAATTAATATTATGAAGAAACATGTTCATACGAGCCAAGTTAAAGTTAGTCATATTTATTTCCTGACCGAAAAAACCTTCGTCTATGATATGGTCGTCGAATTGTTTTTTCATCTGTAAAAGTAAACTTCCGCTTCCACAAGTTGGGTCATACACTTTGTTTATCTTTTCTTTTCCGTCCATTACAATTCTTGCTAAAAGTTTTGATACGGTTTGCGGAGTGAAAAACTCTCCACCTGATTTTCCTGCATTACTTGCATAATTCGAAATTAAATACTCATAAGCATCGCCAAAAGCGTCTATGTCATTATTTTGAAAGTTTTCAAAATTTATTTCCGCTATACCTATTAAAATATCAGCTAACCTTTTATTTTTTTCTGCTACTGTTCCACCTAAACGGTTGCTGGTTGTGTCAACATCTTCAAACAAACCTTTAATATCATCTTCTGATGCAAAACCTATCGCACTGCCTTCAATCGCTTTAAATATATTGGCTAAATCAGTATTAAGGTTTTCATTATCTTTAGCGAATTTAACAACATTTTTAAAAAGTTGACTCGGTAATATGAAAAATCCCTTATCTTCTACAGTATTAGGTCTGAAGTATTGTTCTGCTTCTTCATCAGAAATATCTGCATAATCGAATTCCAAGTCTCCAGCTTCTTGTTCTGCAGAATTAAAAAATTCTGTAATATTTTCAGAAATAAATCTATAAAATAAAATTCCTAAAATATACTGTTTAAAATCCCAACCATCTACCGCCCCACGAACATCATCAGCGATAGCCCAAATTTTTCTATGCAATTCTGTTCTCTGTATTGCTTCATTATTACCATTTACAAAATTTGACATTTCTTAATTACCTCACATTATTAATTAAACATTGCTTTATAACCTATTTAAGACTAACAAATATTTTTTGTTAGAAAGTGAAAAAATTACATATTTCTTGAAAATTTCAATTATTTTTATAACAACTTTTATATCGATACCGCTTTTCAAAATATATGAAAATATTATAGTTTCTCACTATACAGATTTACCTATAAATAGAAAAACACTAGCAAAATCAACACTTTATACATATCTATACAGTATAAAATTTCCATATTGTCGGACTCTTCTCTACTAATTTTGAATACGTTTGTAGATGTAAGCCACAAACTTTCATCAAGTGTTTTATTAATATTCTTAGTTCATCAAAATTTTCTCAGTACATTACATATATCTACCCCTTGTAGATAAGTTTATAAAATCATTTTACAAATATTATAACATTTTTATTATTATTTTAAAATAAGAAACTTTAAAAGAAAGTTTAAAATATCGTAACATTTCTATAGTTACAAAAAAATATAAAAAAAGAGTAAATCCCATGTAGTAAAATAGGCTTTGTCGAGCAACCATAAATCTTTAAAAGTAATTTACTCCTATAAAAACAAAGTTATAGACATATCATGTACTTTTGAACCAAGGATAATTAATACACCCACTATAGAAACATTATCTCAACAAATCTTATATATTTTTTATTAAATATTGTAATGTATTATTTACTAAACTTTTCCTTTATAGAATCCGCTACCGTCATACCTGTTAACCATGCCACCATAAGATTATAACCACCTATTTCACCATGCAAATCCAAAATTTCTCCGGCAAAATATAAATTATCTATCTTCTTATGACTACAATTTTTCGGATTAACTTCTTTTAAATCAACACCTCCTGCTGTTGTAAAAGCATATTCTAAAGCCATAGTTTTTACGCCGATTAATTCATAACGTTTAATTTTAGATATAAACTTTCTCAATTCTTTTTTGCTAATATTTTCCGGAAAATACCGAAGCATAAAATTATAAAAACTTTTTGGAAATTTTTTACTTAAAAACTTATTGTCACTCCATAATTTATTAAATAACTGTTCTTCATTTAACTCCGGATAAAAATCTAAATAAAACTTATCTTCCGGAAATCTCGCCACGAACTCTCCCATTGAAATCGCTAAAGGCCCGCTTAATCCCTTATGAGTAAAGAGCAAATCTCCTATTCTTTCATTTTTCTTATGAAACATTCTGACATTTTGCAAGGTTACACCTGACAATTCTATAAAATCATCAAATATCAATGCCACCTCACTAGGATAAATTTTTGTTTGTTTTATACCATATTTTTTTAGTATTTTATGAAGCATACCGTCGCTACCACTTTTCGGATAGCTTTTTCCACCCGTACAAACAACAATATTTTCCCCATAATAAGAATTCGTCTGAGTTTTTACCCCAATGAGTTTTTCATTATTAAAAATTAAATCTTCTACTTTTTCTTTATAATTCACCTTAATGTGGTCTATCTTAAAACAATTAACGACATCTATCGCTTTCTCACTGGCAGGATACAGTCTTCTATTCTCTAATTTTAGTGGTAAATTATGTTTGTCGAAAAATTTTTTAATATTGTATTTATGGTAAGAACTTCTTAAAAATCTACCGTTATGAACTGCATTTATAAAATCTTCAGCATTATCGTTCGACATAACATTACATCTGCCATTTCCTGTTAAAAGAAGTTTTATTCCCGCTCGCTTATTTCTCTCAAGAACTAAAACATTAAGTCCGCTATTATTTAACCTATCAGCTATCATAAGCCCTGCACTTCCAAGACCGATAATTATTACATCATATTGTTTCATTCAGTATCCTTTCTTAAATAAGTTATTTTAATATTAACTTTAATTCATTAGGTATTATATCACATTCAATTAGTGTTTTCCTGAAATTTAATATCTAAATTATAGTTTATTTTTCCACATCACTGTATCATAACATTAAAAATCACGAAACACGATCATATCAGGAATTAACAAGAATTTTAAAAAACATCTACTTATGAAATTGATATGAGTTATCAATTATAACTTTCTTTTTTAGTTAGTTTTATCAGAATTTTTATTAATATAGTTATACTTATTTAATTTTTATAATCTGTTATATAATATAATAGTTATATTTTTTAAAACAACAATAAAAACTTTTATTTATAGTGTAGATTTTTTATATAACAAAAATAAATTCTAAATATATACGACTATAAATTACCTTGTTGTCTTTTTTATGTTTTTAAACTTGGAAATGAAAAAATAATTATTTAAACTCTATATTTTAGTTATATAACAGATCTTTACTTTTTATTTTTAATATGGTAAACTGAAGTTGCAGTAAAGAAAAAAGTGTTCTAAATCAAAAAATTAGTTCGCTTGCAAATAAACTAAATAACTTATAAAGGGGTTAATTATTATGGTAAAAGAAACTATTGCGGCTGTTAACCCAGTCGAAGAAGTTAATACATTAGTTGAAAAAGCACTCGTTGCTTTAGATGAGTTTAAGAAGATAGAAGATCAAGAAAAAATTGATACTATCGTTCAAGCGGCTGCTGTCGCTGCGTTGGAAGCTCATGGACCATTAGCGGTTGCCGCTGTTAAGGAAACAGGTCGCGGTATCGTTGAAGATAAAGCTACTAAAAACCTTTATGCTTGCGAGTACATCGTTAACTATATGCGTGGCTTAAAAACAGTGGGTATAGTCAGCAAAGACGATGTGGACGGTTTAACAGCAATCGCAGAACCTGTTGGAGTTGTGTGCGGTGTAGTTCCGACTACAAACCCTACATCAACTACAGTTTTCAAATCACTTATTTGTTTGAAAACACGTAATCCGATTATCTTCAGTTTCCACCCATCTGCTAATGAATGTTCTAAACAAGCTGCAAGAATCGTAAGAGATGCCGCTGTTAAAGCAGGAGCGCCTGAAAACTGCATTCAGTTTATCGAAAAACCTTCAATGGAAGGAACTCACGCTATTATGAATCACGACGGAGTCGCTACTATTTTAGCAACCGGTGGTAATGCAATGGTTAGAGCCGCTTATTCTTGCGGTAAACCTGCTTTAGGAGTTGGTGCCGGTAACGTACCCGCTTATGTTCATAAAGATGCTAAACTAAAACAAGCTGTAAATGATATTGTTCTTAGTAAAGCATTTGATAACGGTATGATTTGTGCAAGTGAACAGGCAGCTATCGTTGATAAAGAATTGTATACTGATTTTATTAAAATTATGAAATCACACCATGTTCATTTCGTTAACAAAGAAGAAAAAGCTAAATTGGAAAACTTACTATTCGGTGTTGAAGCTAATTCTGAAAATTGTGGCGGTGCTAAACTAAACTCTGTTATAGTTGGTAAGCCTGCTACAGAAATTGCTAAAATGGCAGGTTTTGAAGTTCCTAAGGGAACAGTTATCCTAGCTGCTGAATGTAGTGAAGTTGGCGTTAATGAACCTTTAACTCGTGAAAAATTATCTCCTGTTCTTGCAGTATTAAAATCTACAAGCACCGAAGATGGTATCGAAAAATCTCGTCAAATGGTTGAATTTAACGGATTAGGACACACCGCAGCCGTTCACACACAAGATGAAGCGGTTGCCGAAGAGTTCGGTAAAGTAGTAAGAGCATGTCGTGTTGTTTGGAATTCTCCTTCAACATTCGGTGGTATCGGCGATGTTTATAATGCCTTTATCCCTTCTCTAACATTAGGTTGCGGTAGTTATGGTAGAAACTCTGTATCCGGAAATGTTAACGCAATTAACCTGTTAAATATTAAATTAATCGGTCGAAGAAATAATAATATGCAATGGTTTAAAGTACCACCTAAAATTTACTTTGAACCAAATGCGATTAAATACTTGAGTGAAATGGAGGGTTTAGAAAGAGTGATGATCGTAACTGACGAATCTATGGTTAAATTAGGATTTGTCGGACGTATCATCGATCAACTAAATCGTCGCAAAAATAAAATTCAATATGAAGTATTTGCCGGTGTTGAACCTAACCCTGATATTACAACTGTACGCCGTGGGTTAGAAGCTATGAACACATTTAAACCTAATGCAATCGTTGCACTTGGTGGTGGTTCTCCAATGGATGCCTCTAAAATTATGTGGCTGTTTTATGAAAGACCCGATGCAGACTTTACAGAACTGGTGCAAAAATTTGCCGATATTAGAAAACGTACTGTAAAATTCCCTCATCTTGGTCAAAAAGCTAAATTTATCGCAGTACCGACAACATCAGGTACCGGTAGTGAAGTAACACCGTTTGCCGTTATTTCCGATAAAGAAAATGACAAAAAATATCCATTAGCTGACTATGCTATTACCCCTCATGTTGCTATCGTTGATCCGGTAATGGTACAAACCGTACCGTCACGCCCAACAGCAGCAACAGGTATGGACGTTCTTACTCATGCGACAGAAGCATATACTTCTATTCTGGCAAATGACTATACAGACGGTTTAGCACTTCGTGCAATTAAGTTGGTATTTGAAAACCTAGAAAAATCTGTTAAAGAGTTTGACAAAGATGCACGTGAAAAAATGCACAACGCTTCTTGCCTAGCCGGTATGGCATTCGCCAATGCATTCTTAGGAATATCGCACTCTATGGCACATAAAATCGGTGGTAAGTTCCATACTGTACACGGCGAAACTAATGCAACACTTTTACCTTATGTAATAAAATACAATGGTACTCGCCCCGGTAAAGTATCACTATGGCCTAAATATGAACATTATCAAGCAGATGAAAGATTCCAAGATATAGCCAAATTATTAGGGTTAAAAGCCGACACCCCTGAACAAGCTGTCGATTCTTATGCACAAGCAGTATTTGAACTTGGAAAACGTGTCGGAACTCCTATGTGCTTTAAAGACCATGGAGTTGACTACGAAGCATTTAAAGCTGCTCTTCCTACTCTTGCGATGGATGCGTATGAAGACCAATGTACTCCTGCAAATCCTAGATTAGCTATGATTGATGATATGGCAGGCATTATGGAAGCTGCATGGTTCGGATACGATAAAAAGAAATTTGTAGAAAATAAATAATAGTTAACTCTAACATAAAGAAGAAGGGGCGAACAATAGCTCCGCCCTTTCCTCTTATCTTACTTACTAGACGTTTACATTCATAATCATAAATTCCTTTAAAATAGAGCCAACTCGTTATTCTGATTAATTTTAAACTAAAGTGTCAGTGAATTCCCAATCTTTACAATATTATTATATTAAATACTTTAGTAATTAGTTTAAAATACATCGGATAAAATACTCGGGTTGGCTCTGCTTATTATTTCTTAAAAACTTTTTCCATTTCTAACAATTTTTGCTTCAATTCCAATCCCCCGCGATACCCACAAAGATTACAGTTTTTCCCTAATACTCTATGGCAGGGTATAAATATCAACAGCGGATTTTTCCCTATTGCAGCAGCCACAGCACGGACTGCTTTCGGCTTATCCAACTGTCTTGCTATATCCGAGTATGTTCTGATTTCTCCATAAGGAATACTCCTTACCGCCGTCCAAACCAACTTTTGAAATTCGGTTCCTTCAGGAATTTTTATATTGTTTATTTCTTTTTGATTAATAAAATATTCATAAAGCTTCTGACTATATTTTTTCACTTTGTTGTAATTTTCTATTAAATTTACTTCGCCCAAAAAATTATAAATTTCATCTATATTTTTATTAGGACTGCCAACGAATACTAAATCATCGCTATTTGTTACCAAGTAGTAATAATCACCTCGTATTAAGCACCTATAATAAAACATTGTTTTTTCTCCTTATTATATTTGCAATTTTTTGCAGGATAAAGATTAATTTATAGTAATTAAATAATTTTTATATCATTAGAAAATTTTTATACCCTCATGTTTCGTTAATTACTCTTTGTTAAAATATATTTTATTTATAAGAAATAAGCACCCCGCAAGGTGCTTTTCCTATTCGTAATCAATTACTCCTAATGCTATTTTTGCATATCTTGACATTTTATCTTTCGTCCATGCAGGTTCCCAAACAATATTAACATCAACCTTTTCTATTTCATCTACCCCCATCATCGCAGTCTCTACCTGTTCAACGATGAGTGGTCCCATAGGACAGCCCATTGATGTTAAAGTCATATCTACAACGGCATGTTTATTATCCTCACTCATCTTAACATCATAAATAAGACCCAAATTCATTATATCAATCCCTAATTCCGGATCTATTACTGTTTCCAGTGCTTCTATTACTCTATCTTTTAAATCTTCCATATATTTCCTCCTATGCTATTTAAAGGTATATATCACCTTTATTTTATGATTTTGTTTTATCAATTTTCCTAAATTAACAATCTGCATCTCAGTATTTTCCTTATATTTTCCTATACTGATGTTCTTAGTTATTTTACCCGTTCTATCTTCAATTTTAAAAAAATATTTCTTTTCTTTACTTCTACTACCTATTTCTCTATCAAATATTATAGTCTTTATATTGTTCAACAATTCAAAATTAAAAATTCGATTATATATTATAAGAGCATCTTTATAGATTAATACTTTTAATTTTTCATCTACAAATCCGGCATCACTTACTAAAATATCTATATCTCTTTCAGTTTCAGGATATTCTATAAATAATTTTTCATAATTTTCTTTAGCTCTCTTAACCTTTTTTACAAAAGAAACAGTTAACCATAGCGTTGATAAACAAATAGCAGTTACTATAATAATCATTACCGTGTAATATGCAGTTCCTACCGGTACTATATAAACATCATTATAAAAGGGTCGTTCTTCTATTTTCTTTTTATATGCAGCTTTATCAACATTTGCCCCAACTTCTTTTATAACCTCAGAAGTTCTTTTCTTAATTAGATAACTCTGTTGAGCGGAATTTTCAAATTTCATCCGGAGTTCTGCTGATATATATACGGTCGTCTTCCAATCATTTTTATTCCTAGCTGTAGCCGGAATACTGTCTATACGTGCGTAGATATTTTCTTTACCGAGGTCAAGAATTTTGCCGTCTTGTAATTTCCTGCCACCGAGCATTTTATCTAATTTTTCCGCAGTTGTTCTTAACATAATATAGCCATGTTCGTGTTCAATAAGATAAAATTTTTCATTTTTTTCTAAAATTTTATCTTGTATCTTTTGTTCTTCTACTGCCAAAATTTTTATTATTGCATAGCCTGAATGTCCATCAAAAACATCGCCATTCTTATATTGTTTTTCTATACTTTGAAATCCTAAAGCGGTTATCATAGAAATACTTATAAACCACATAATAAGTGTAACCAATATAGTTCGTTTTAAACCCCTTGTATAACTTTTCCTCACAAAATACTCCTTAAAAAATTATTTTTTATTTGGATTTTCTATAACAATAGCTCCATTATCAGTACCTTTTATACATAATTTACACATATTAAGGAATAATCCATGCTCTACTACCCCAACAATATTGCTTAATTTTTCTTTTACATCATTTATATCAAAACCATACCCTAAATGTAAGTCAACAATGTAATTATGATTATCCGTTACGAGTATTTTTTCATCTTTAAGACGTAATATCGGATTTAAGCCTATTTGTTCCAATTTGCGAATTGTGTGACTATAACCAAAGGGCAAAATTTCCACCGGTAAATTAAAATTACCTAATTTTTTCACGTCTTTACTTTCATCGTAAATCCAGATAACCTTATCGGCAATATCGGCAACAATTTTTTCTCTAAACAAAGCAGCGCCGCCACCTTTAATGGCATTGAAATTTTTATCTATTTCATCTACTCCATCAACAGCAAGGTCAATATGATCTACATCTTCCAAAGCCCTGATATTTAAACCAAGACTTTTAGCTAATTCTACAGTTTGAATTGATGTTGAAACCATTTCAATGTTCAATCCGGCTTTCACCTTATCTGCTAGAGCATGAACAAAATAGAAAACTGTCGAACCGGTTCCCAGTCCTACTATCATCCCATCTTTTACATATTCGGCAGCTTTTTTACCAACAATTTCTTTTAAATTCATTTTCGTTTCTCCGTTATTTTTTAACAAGTATTCCTTCCTTTAATTAGTGTAAACAAAAAACTTATACTTTTATCACTATAAATATTTACGCTACTTATATTCAACTAATAAATAATTTTTCTTGCCTCGGCGTATAATTGTATAGTTACCTTCTAAGTGGTCTTTTTTGCTTACTGTATAATCTAAATCTGTAATTTTATCTCCGTTTATGTAGATTGCTCCGTTGTTTACATCTTCACGTGCTTGACGTTTTGATGACACTATACTGCTGTCTACTAAGAAATCTATAATATTACGTTCTTGTTTATCTAATTCACTTTTTGGCAATCCTTTTACAGCTTGTGCCAGTTCTTTTGAAGTTAGTGTTTTAATATCCCCTGAAAACAGTGCTTTTGTAATATTTAAGGCACTTTCCAATGCTTGTTCTCCATGAACAATTTTTACCATTTCTTCCGCCAATGTTTTTTGTGCAAGACGTAAGTTTGGTTCTTTTTCTACGCTCTCACTTAATTTATCTATTACTTCTTTTTCTAAAAATGTGAATTTTTTAAGTGCAGGAATAACTTCTGTATCTGCCGTATTAAACCAAAATTGATAAAATTCATATGGTGTTGTTTGTTCCGGATCTAACCATACCGCTCCACCTGTTGATTTCCCGAATTTTGTTCCATCAGCTTTTAACATTAACGGAATTGTAAACCCGTACGCCTCTACATCACCACGAAGTTTTCTCATAATTTCCAATCCTGTTGTAATGTTTCCCCATTGATCAGAACCACCAATTTGCATTTTTACATTATGATGTTCATTCAAATGGGCATAATCAATACCTTGTAGGACTGTATAACTAAATTCCGTGAATGATAGACCGTTTTCCAATCGACTTGAAATTGAATCCTTTGCAAGCAGGTAGTTAATATTGACTAATTTTCCATAATCACGTAGAAATTCTATCATTGAAATATCACTAAGCCAATCGTAATTATTAACAAATAATATATTATCATCTCCACGAAAAATATTACGTAATTGTGCTTCTAATTTTTTAGCATTTTCTTTGATAACGTCTAAACTTTGCAATTGACGTTCTTCGCTTCGTCCCGACGGATCTCCGATAATACCCGTACCGCCGCCAATTAGAACAACCGGTCTATGTCCATGTTGCTGAAATCTTTTTAATGTTAAAAACGGTAATAAGTGACCTATATGTAGTGAATTACCGGTCGGATCTGTTCCGCAGTAAATTGATACTTGTTCTCTTTCTAATAATTTTTTAATACCTTCTTCATCAGTTTGTTGGTATACCAAATCTCTATACTTTAAATCTTCTAGCAACTTACTCATACATTAACCTCCTAAATACGTTTATATTATTAATACTTATGTTACATTATACCATAATTTAAAACTTTTTTTATTACTTTATTTGATTAATAATAATAATTTTTCACATGTTTTTATTTTTTTTGTTAACTTATGGTATAATAAATATGATAAATTCATCAAGGAGATTTTAATGAAACAAAAAAAATACAAAGGAAAAATATTACTTGGGTTAGCACTTCTTTTTAGCCTCGGTGTCGGTGTAGTATTCGGCTTTATCGGTGGATTGGTCAAATCACAACCACTATTATCTTTTGAAGAAATGCACGAACAAATTAATGATATTAGCGAAAATAGTGATGTTTATTTCGGTAGCGGTGAAAAACTCGGAACAATTAACTCCGAATTAATTCGAAAGTCTATCAGTTTTGATGAGATGGGTGACAATGTTAAAAATGCGATTATTGCCAGTGAAGATGCCAACTTTTATTCAAATAGCGGCATTGAAGTATTATCAATAGCTAGAGCATTATATAGCGAAATGTCCGGCAAATCAAATACCGGCGGCAGTACCATTACTCAACAACTTGTCAAAAATCAGTTGCTTGATAACACGCATTCTTATGAAAGAAAAGCTAAAGAGATACTACTTTCACTTAGAGTTACTAATAGTTTTACAAAACGTGAAATACTTGAAACTTACTTAAATGTTGCCTCATTTGGAAAAAATAGTCTCGGGCAAAATATTAGCGGTATTGAATCAGCTTCACAAGGGGTATTCGGTAAACATGCTAAAGAATTAAATATTGCTCAAGCCGCTTATCTTATCGGCTTTGTTCAATCTCCATTCAAATACACACCGTTTGATGAAAAAGGAAATATAAAATCTGATTCAGAACTACAATTAGGCTTTGCTCGTCAACAATATGTACTAAAACGCATGGTAAAATTAGGTTATATTTCAAAAGATGATTACAACGAAGCGTTACGTTTTGATATTAAAGGGGCGTTCATTAAACAAAAAAGCACAGAATATACAAACTACCCATATATACGCGACGAAATAACCACATCTGCCGCAGAAATTTTGGCAGAACAGACAGCGAAGAAAAATAATGAATTTGAAAAATTTAAAAACGACAGCACATATCGTGAAGAGCTTATAGAAAAAAGTCGTATTAAGTTTATTACCGGCGGGTACAAAGTAAAAACCACCATTGATAAAAATCTGTATGATACACTAAATAATGCTAAAAATACTTTTAAATCGTATCCAAGTGCGAGAAACGGAGGTGTTACTTATCCAATGGAAATAGGGGCTTCTGTTATCGAGAACAATACAGGAAAAATCTTAGCATTTATCGGCGGGGTAGATTATAATAAGCAACAACTTAATCACGCTACAAGAACATTTCGTTCTCCCGGTTCTTCTATTAAGCCTTTACTTGTTTATGGCCCTGCCATTGATAAAGGATATATCACTCCTAACTCAACAGTACTGGACAAAAGATTTAATTATAATGGCTGGAAACCTGAAAACTTCAGCAGAACAGAGTACGGTTATATCCCTGCTAAAGAAGCATTAGCACGTTCTCTCAACTTATCAACTGTACGACTATACTCTGCTTTTGTTAATGAGAATCCTGTTGAACAATATTTAGAAAGAATGAATTTTAAAAAAATGGATGAGGGTGATAAAAAGAATCTCGCCGCTGCAATAGGCGGTTTATCACATGGGGTTTCAGTTACAGAAAATACAAATGCTTTCGCCACTTTCGCCAATAACGGAAAATATAAGAAAGCCTATATTATTGATGAAATTCGCAACAATAAAGATGAGTTAGTTTATTCTTCAAATTTTGCACCGGTAAAAATATATGAAGAATCAACAAGTTATTTAATAGTGAAAATGTTAAACAACGTTATTAATGCCAGCTATGGTACATCAGTCGATATTGGTAAAAATCTGAAATTTAATAATAAAAACCTTTTTGTTAAAACGGGTACTTCAGAATATTATAATGACCTTTGGGTAGTAGGCGGCACTAAAAACATCACAGTCGGATTATGGGCAGGTTATGACAAACCGACAACAGTTCCGTCGTATGACTATGCACATAAAGCGTGGACACATGTCATGAATGCTATATACGACTATAGTAATAAATTAGTTTCTCCTGATACGGAATTTGAAAAACCTTCTTCTGTCATAGACTCGGATATTAATCCATATAACAATTCTAAAGGTACTATTTCGGATATGATACCAAAAGACTTTAAAGAATTAGATAAGGAAAAAACTTTATTAAAATTCGGTTTTAATATTGATAAAACTTTAACTTTTCGAACTCCATCTAAACCTAAAGAAAAGGACAAAGATGATGACAAAGATAAAGAAGATAAGGACAATCAAACATCTGATGCAGTAGAACCGCAAAACCCGTCTTCAAGAGACGATGACGATCACGAATAACTTAATTAAAGAAAATGGGAGTGACTTAAAATTATGATTTTAAAAAATCAAATTTTGTTAAGCCACTCCCTAAAAATTTTCCGGATGAAAAAACTCATATTTTATTATTCATCAAAAACATCATAGAACGGAGGCAAATCATGGGCTTTAGCGATTTCTACCCAACCGCTAAAATCTTCAAATTCCTTAGCATGAACAACTAGATAAATCGCTTTCGTCAAAGTATAAAATTCCTGAAGCGGTTTAAGGAGATTTTTCAAACTTTTTGCAGTTTCATTGTTCAGCACCTTCTCATACAAACTCGTTGCATTTTTACTTTCATTATTTTTAATTATATCATCCGAAATAATACCCGAATGTGCCAAATAAAGCATATAATTATAAAGAGCTTTAAAAGTTTTGTATGAATTTGCAATATTATTATTTTTATCTGTAGTATCTTTATTTTTTCGCCGTGTTATTGAATTTAGTTGATTTTGAATAGGATTTTTAATTTCTTCTACTACCAAACTTACAAACTCATCAGCAATCTCTTTCGGCATATCTTTCACCATATCTGACGTAATACCTTTAGTTTTCAATCTGTTGTAAAATTTTTCAAATAATCTATCAAGCTCATAAGTATCCTCTTGGGTCAAATACTCTTCAGGTGCTATAAATACTTTCAATAATGGAGGATACTCTATATCCTTACCTACTCTAAAAGTTCCTACAGTCATATTAAGTGATTCTACAAAATCGTTTCTTCTCACAAAATTATAAATATGATGTGCTTTCTTTTTATAATAATTGGCTGTAAATTCTTGAAGTTTATTAGTTTCCGCAAGATTTTTTTCTAAAAAATATTCACGAAGTTTTTTATCATATTTCTTATCATATTTTCTGAGTTGTTTCAGTTGAGGTAGTGCGGTATTATAGGTATAAACACGTTGAAAAATGCCTTTTAACAACTCCAATGAAATCGCCAAATGTCCCCCTAAAGAATGCCCGGCTGCCACTTTATAGCATAAATCAAAATTTGGAATGCTATGTTTAAGAAATTTAATAAAAGCAAATGCGGAATCAAGTTGACTGGTATTTGCACCGGATACAATACCCGTATAATTATAAAACCAATCACTTATATCATCACGTTCACTTCCTCTAAAAATAATAAGTATTTCTTCATATTCAGGCACATATATCGCTGTTGCTTGAAATCCGTTTTTACTTAATTTAGGCGTTGATAATCCACTATTAAACACCTTAATATCATCAATTTCTTCTTCGGTGACCTCTTTTATTATCCGTTTAATTTTATATTCAATTGTTGATTGACGTTTATTATTTTTTATTAAATACTCGTAATATGTCAGTTTTGCTATTAAGAGCGGTCTATGAAAAAAACGCAACATAACATTTCACCTCTTTGTACATAATTATAACATACCTCTATAAAATATAAGAAATCCTACGGTTTTCTTCGTAGGATAATTACATTATTTAATTATTGATTTACTTTTTAAATTTTGTACTCTATACGTTGAATCTAAACAGCATAATATCGCCATCTTTTACTTCATATTCTTTTCCTTCAAGACGTACTCGTCCCGCTTCTTTTGCCTTTTGCATACTTCCATACTCAACTAAATCATCATAACTTACCGTTTCAGCACGAATAAAACCACGTTCAAAATCAGAGTGAATAATTCCTGCACATTCCGGTGCTAGCATTCCTTTTTTAAACGTCCACGCTCTTACTTCCTGAACACCTGCTGTAAAGTATGTCGCCAGTCCTAATAAACTATAACTTTCTTTAATCAGTTTATCCAATCCGCTCTCATCAATACCTAATTCTTCTAAGAACATAGCCTTTTCCTCATCTTCCAATGATGCCATTTCTTCTTCAATTTTCGCACAGACAACAATTACTTGACTGCCTTCTTCTCCTGCAAATTCACGAACTTTTTTTACATGATCGTTCCCATCAATATTAGGTAAATCTTCTTCACTTACATTTGCAACATAAAGCATTGGTTTCATCGTTAGTAAATGTAAATTTTTAGCAATTTTTTGTTCTTCTTTATCTAATTCCAGTAATCGTGCAGGTTTTTCTTCTTTTAAAATATCTCTCACCTTAGATAATACACTAAATTCTGCTACTGCATCTTTATCTTTTTGTTTAGCTTGTTTTTCAACACGCCCGATTCGTTTTTCAACGCTTTCAAGATCAGCTAAAATAAGTTCTAAGTTAATTACTTCGATGTCATACAGTGGATCTACACCTCCGGCAACATGTGTAATATTCTCATCTTCAAAACAACGAACCACTTGACAAATCGCATCTACTTCACGAATATGACTAAGAAATTTATTCCCCAGTCCCTCTCCTTTTGATGCTCCTTTTACAATACCGGCTATATCTGTAAATTCAAATGATGTTGGTACTGTTTTTTTAGGTTCTACTAATTCTGTTAGTTTAATTAATCTTTTATCAGGTACTTCAACAATTCCCACATTTGGATCAATTGTCGCAAATGGGTAGTTTGCCGCTAATGCTCCTGCCTTAGTTATTGCGTTAAAAAGGGTACTTTTCCCCACATTCGGTAATCCAACTATCCCGGCTGTCAATGCCATATTGGTACTCACTCCTTTTGATTATTTTCGTTTCGGTTCCTTACCGTATTCAACTTTATTATTATATCATAAAAAACACTACTTGACATTCAATATAATAATAATTTAGAATAAATACTTAAAATTTTTAATCTTATATCTATGATTGAATTAATTTTTTAATAATTATATTTACTTAAACAATATAAATCCATTCAAAAAGATACTATGGAACAAAAAAGTACCTACTTGCTAAAAAATATTGTACCTTGTAAAATATACTATATATTATTTTACAAATATTTCAGCAATGGTTAGCGGTGGTATGGACGCCTACAACTAATTCACTGCGTGAATGGATTTTTCGACTAGAATTTTAACCAAGGTCTAAAATTCTCAAAGTAAAATGCTAAAAGTATTTTACTATTACCACTACAAACATTGTTATTAGTCTCGTTGCTGTTCAAAAGTTAATCCTTAAGGTTGCCACACTACTATAAAATCAGCAACAAAAAATATTTTGTATATAAATATATATATAATAAATTAATAAATATAATTGAGGTGAAAATTTATGAAAAAATATAATTCTGGCATCGTACTTGGTACGATCACATTAAATGTTAATAATTTAGATAGTCAACTTAACTTCTATACACATACAATGGGTATGCACATTATTTCTCACAATGAAACATCTGCTACATTAGGTACAATTGATAATAAACCGCTTTTAATATTGAATAAGGTTCATACTAAATTTATTCGTTCGTATGGCTTATATCATGTTGCTTACCTTGTACCGAGCGAGCAGGATTTAGCCAATATCCTAAACCATTTTGTCTCAACTAAAGTTTTATTAGAAGGAGGGGCAGACCACGGTTATAGCAACGCTATATATCTTTCAGACCCTGAAGGTAACGGTATTGAAGTCTATTATGATAAAGATGAAAAATTTTGGGATAAACGTGAAGACGGGCGTATTATTGGTATAACAGAAGCACTTGACGCCGAACATCTTCTTAATATTTCGCAACCAAGATCCCCTTATCAATTGCCTGTCGGTACATCAGTCGGTCATGTTCACCTAAGTGTTAAAAATTCTAAAGAATCAAGTAACTTCTTCCAACACATTCTAGGGTTCAAAGACAAATTTACCGTTCCTAGTGCAAGTTGGATTGCTTATGGAAGTTATCATCATCATCTTGCCGTTAACAACTGGGCAGGCCCTAATTTAAACCTACGTAAAAAAGGAACACCGGGTTTAGAGAAATTTGATATTCATTTTATTGATAGTGATACTTATAACTCAGTTTTACAACATATTAAAAGTCATAATGTAAATATATTAAAAGAAACCGGTGATAGTATTACTATTAGTGACCCGAACGGTATTATAATAAACTTGATAAATGGTATAAAATAATTATAAAAAGACAGGTAACAATACTCAACTTCTAAAGCTATTCTACTTTTAAAGTTAGTATAAAAAACCTGTCTTTTAATATATTTTATTTATCTTCTTTTGATGAAAATAGCGATACAATCGAATCTAATGTTGTTTTATTTGCAGCTTTATCTTCAGTCACATCTTTATCTTCTGTTTTTTCCTGTGATCTTTCTTCAATCAAACGACCCAGTTCAATTTTAGCATCTTCTACTTCCTGTTCCAATTTCGAAGTTTCCTCTTGTTCATCACCAATAACTTCTTCTATTGTTGTATCTTCTTGAAGATCTTCTGATGTTTCTTCACTAACGACTTCATCAACTTCTTCGCTTTTTTCGATTTCTTCTTTTAAATCTTCTGCAGTTTCCGTTAGTGGTTCTTCTTCTACAATTTCAACCTGCTCGATTGGTTTTTCATCTGTTTTCAGTTCAACAAACGGTTCAGCTTTTTCTTCTTTATTATACGCAGCTGTCAATTTATCCAGACGTTCTTTCGCTATATCTTCTCCGGTACGATCCACACCATCTCTTTTACAACAACAGTCACCATTAATAAAATCGTTCACCTTATTCAAACCTAATTTTACATTTTCTTTTAATAATTCTTTATGTTTTTCTAATTCTTTTGGATTTTTATAATAGTATGCTCCCACCGCTGAAGCAACACCTAAAAATAACCCTTTAGTTAATTTACCCATTTGAATTTCCTCCTAATATATACTACATAAGATTTTATCAGAAATATATCTTAAAGTAAAGATTTATAATGATACTATTTCATTACATTTTGTATATTTTCTATACATAATAATTATAAATAATAAGTTTTTGTCAATTTTAAAAAATAGAAATTTATAAAAGTATATATTCACCATCTCAATTTCGTCAGCTATCCTTGGAATATATAACAAAAAACGGTTGTATAAAATTAAAGAAAACAGACTTGATATAGTGAATTATCAAGTCTGTTTTTTGTTTAAAATCTAAACTTTGTCCTTAGATTTTATTTTTCTTCTTGACGTTTTCTTACTGCTAATGCAATACCCGCTAACAACACTCCGAATCCTGCCGTACTACCTGTTGTGTCAAGACCGGTTTTTGGTAATACCGGTGTTGGCGGTGTTGGCGGTGTTGGTGGTGTTGGTGGTGTCGGTGGTGTCGGTGGTGTTACTTTGTTATTAAACTCAGTATCTTTCGGTAATTTAGAAGTTGCTGTCAATACTTTACCTTCTTTAGTAACAGTTACAATCACTGTCGCTACCATTCTATCATATTCTATACCTACTTCTGTTCCACGCACTTCTTCTACTGTGTATTTGTAAGTACCTTCTTGACCTTTTTTGTACTCAACTTTGAATTTAACTTTTCCGTCAGCATCATTTTTCACAGTTTCGATTACATTACCTTTTTCATCTTTTAGTACGAAGCTAAATTCACCTTGTTTTAACTCACGTCCTTCAAGTTTCTTAGTAAAGTCAAACTCCAGCTCTACCGGAATATTATTTACACGTTTTTGAGTTGGTTTTTCAGGTTTTTCTACGTTCTTACTAACTGGGTTGTATTGATGTACTGTTTGTTTTGCTGTGTTCTCAATATCTACTCCATCAGGAGTGTCCGCTTTAATTGTCGCAACGATGTCAAATTTGTAATAACGCCCGAATGAAAATTGTGTTAAATCTAATACATTATCTTTGATTAAACTTTCTTTAGAGGTTGCTGTAATCTTACCGTTTTCAACAGTAATATCGAATAAATCTGTTACGTCATTACCGGTTTTACTATCATATACTTTAATACCTGTTTTTTCAACCGTTAAATAAGCACTATCGTATTCATCTGTAATGCCTACTTGTTGAATCTTATGAGCGGCTTCAAATTTATTTGTATCTAACCATACTTGATAAACAATTTTTTGTCCACGTTTTAGAGTCTTAGTATTTAAGTTTTCCGCTTCGTTATTGTCAGTTTTGTCTGTATATGGATCTTTATTTGTATCTCCATACTTGTCAGTCAATTCTTTATCATCATCTAGAAGTTTTTCACCGGTAATGTCAAATTTTTCACGATCTACAACATATTTCTCCGATTGGAATTCCGGTTTTGGCGGTTTTGCAGTATTATTAAATTCTGTATCTTTTGGAGGTGTTGTCACAACTGTTAAGACATGACTTTCATCTTTAGAAACAGTTACTGTCACTTCCGCTTTCATCGGATCATAACCCGTTTCTTTATCATCAACTTTTTGTACTTCTTCTACTGTATATGTAAATGTTTTACCGGCATCGGCTTTTTTATACATTGGCTTTTTACCATCCACAAATGTGAATGTAATCTTACCGGTTGTATCGTTCGTACCGTTCGCAATAATTGTTCCGTCTTTATCTTTCATCGTGAATGAAAACTCTCTATCTTTTAACGGACGACCATCAAGAACTTTTGTGAATTCAACAGAAAAGTCCAGTTCTTTTGGAGCTACATAATAGTTGTCAAATTTCCCGTTTGAGTTTGCATCGTTTGCATACGAATATTTAGGTTTCTCTACAGTTAATTTACCATCTTTTTCTACAACCGTTACGACAGCTGTTACTGTCATTGCATCGTAGTCAACATCTGTGTCCGTACCAACTTTTTCAGTAATCGTATATGTGTATGTCCCAGCTTTATAGAATGATATTTTATCAAATTTTACAGTTCCATCTGTTGCATTTGTTTTATCCTGATTTAAAGCAGGGGTTTTATCATCAGCATTTTTAATGTTGAAAGTAAATTCATTTTCTTTCAATTTACGATTGTTCAACACTTTTGTAACACCTAATTCTACTTCAGCCGGTTCATTTTTAACATAGTAATACACTGTTGGTTTATAAGGCGCCAACGAATTTCTTAAGAAAACATTTGTCCCTATAGCTCCGTTATTTTGTACTCCATTCACCAATTGATCATTTTGTGAATTATGTCCAATTTTATCTCCTAGGAATGGTATAAAATAGTTATCCGGGCCTCCTAAGTGTCCCGTGCTTGTGTGACCTTTAACAGTAATTCCATTCGGATGTGCTACACCATTTTTATCTGTAAAAGCTATTGTTTGGACTTCCTTATCCGGAAGACTTACAGTATTTTTCCCACCCGGAGGTATCTCACCTGTTTCAGCCATCAAAATATAACCATCAGTTTCTAATGTACCATCTGAACGTTTTTCTTGTTGACGTGGATCTAATACATAAACTCGAATACCCACTGTCCCATCTTCTTTAACCACTTCTTTTATACGTTTAATTCCATTTGCATTAGCATCCAAGAATTTGGTACCTACAACATATGGACGCGATACATAACCACTTAGTGAATCTGCAGCTGCTGATTGATATAGTCGATAACCCTCAAACTGTCTTACACCTGAAGCAGTGAAATTTTGCCCTTCCATTGTTTTTAGTGTATAGCTCGCCAAATCAGTCTCTTTCCCATTTGGAACATAATCCTGAACAGAAGTATCAGTTTTATCCGACTTATAAGTTTGGTTAGCCTTATCAACTACCCTATAATAAGTTGTTTTTCCTAAAACACTAGGAATAATAACATCTGAGTGTGTAATTTCACGCCCATTATATGTAGGTTCTACTGCGTTAAAAATATCATTCATTGAACGAGTGTTCATTACCTTAGTATATTTAGCTTTTTTCTCTTTTTCATCTTGTGTATTCCCTGACATCTCCGCATAAGAAAGAATAGTAGGATTGATATCCCATTCAATATGTAAGAAAGGTAATTTTTCTTTAGTTGCACTAGCTCCTTCAACACTACTGATAGTTAATGTCATATCTTTATTTGAAGCTTCCGTAGTTTTGGTAAATGATTGCTTAGCCCCGCCTTGAGCTATATTGATAGTTTCAATAACTTTATTCGTTGTTTTATCAACTAACTCGACAGTAGCATTTTTAGAATTATCATAGTTTTTGTATGCTCGAATATAATAATTTACATTATAATTTTTATTAAAACGAGTAAGATTAATCACTTCAAAAGTATATTTAGTTGTATCTTCTACTTTCTTATAACTGCTGTCAGGAATCTCCTGTGATTTTACAGAAGCTCCATTCGGATTGCTCATTTCGGGAGTAACCTTTTCTCCATCTTTCAATATAGTTTCAACAGAAATAGGATTACTAGCATAATTATCTGTTGCATCTCGTTTTGTACGTTTTTTTGGTGCTTCGGCTTCAGATTTCACTGTTTCTTCTGCTTTTTTTGTTTCCTCAGCTTTTACCGTTGCAGTTTTTTCCGCTTTAGTTTCTGTCGCTACCGCAGTAGTAGTATTTGCTACTTTTGCCGTAGTTTCGGTTTTTTCTTCCGCCTTTGCTACTTCACTTGTAGTTGGAGTTTCGGCTTTTTCATTAGCATCAGAAGCTTGTGCCTCTCCAGAACTGGCTAAGACAAAACTAAGACCTAAACCTAAAAATACAGATGCGACACCAACCTTATATTTTCTTAAAGAAAATCGTTATTGTTCTTTTTTTATCATAATTGTTTGTTCTCCTTAAAACTTTAAATCAAATTTTTAATTATATGAAGTAGCATTTTGGCATACTATCTTACTATAATGATAACTAATTATATCACAGATATATACAACAGGAAAATAAAGACTGAAATAATTAATTTACTATTTATTAACTTTTTTAGTATAGATTTTGAATATTTTTTATCGTTTCTCTGTATAAAAACAAAAATTTCATTTCTTTTGTTTTCTTTCTTTTTATTATCCAATCTCTTTACTTCATATCTATTTTATCTTTTTACTAAACTTACGTAAAAAAAGATATTCTCTTAAGAAAAAAATATTAATAGATCTGCACATCTCTCTGTTATATTATTGTAACGAAAATTACAAAATAAAATGGAAATGTTTAATTAGCTATAGATATATAAATACCGAATAATATAAAAAATACCCCAGTTATCTAAGAATTAGTATATACAATTAAAATTCTTTCTTTATTATAATATTATTTTAATGGCAATTAAAAAAATGCCAAGTAACATTTTGTTGCTTAGCATTTTATCCTTATTTTTTCTTATGCCCCGTATTTGACACAGAAGCCTTAGTTTTTACTGTAATTACTTCTAAATTATTTATTTCATATGTTTTACACGAGCTACAATTTCTTTATGACGCCCTTTTATCATCGGACGTGCTTGAGGATTTCCTAAATAACCACAAGTTCTTTTAACAACGTCACAACTTTTTGGATCATTATTACCGCACTCCGGACACTTAAAGCCTTTTTTTGTCGGTTCAAATTCTCCCTCATAATTACATTTGTAACAACGGTCAATCGGTGTATTTGTTCCTAAATAACCCACACGTGTATAAGCAAAATCCCATACAGCTTCTAATGCTTTCGGGTTTTGTTTTAATACCGGGTATTCGCAGTAATGAATAAACCCGCCACTTGCATAATATGGATAGTCTTTTTCAAATTCCAATTTTTCAAACGGTGTTGGATTTTTTCTAACATCATAGTGATATGAATTAGTATAATATTCTTTATCTGTAACATCTTTTATAATTCCGAATTTTTCAGTATCCATTCGACAAAATCTATCTGTCAACGATTCACTCGGTGTTGAATAAATACTATACCAATAATCACCATCTCGTGTCCATTTATCAACATTATCTTTCATATGTTTCATAATTTCTAACGTAAATGCCTTAGCTTCGGGATTTTTTTCCCAATCTCCGCCATAAAATACACTTGCTACTTCATACAATCCGATGTACCCTAATGATAACGTTGCACGTTGTTTATCGAAAAGTTGTTTAACCTTATCTTCAGGTTGTAGTCTTTTCCCAAACGCTCCATGCATATATAATATAGGTGCATTTTTCGGTTTTGCTTCTCCGCAACGTTTTGCACGATAGTCTAATGCTTCTTTGCAAATGTCTAAACGTTCATTAAAAATATTCCAGAATAATTCTTTATTTCCTTTTGATTCTATAGCGATACGTGGTAAATTCAGTGTCACCACCCCTAAATTCATACGACCACTTTCTACCAACTCACCATTTTCATCACGCCATGCCGGTAAGAATGATCGACAACCCATCGGTGTTTTACAACTACCTGTGATCTTCACTAAAGTATCATACATTAAAATATCCGGATACATACGTTGTGTTGCACATTTCAATGCCAATTCTTTTACATCATAGTTAGGATCTGTCGGTTTTAAATTTAACCCATCTTTTATGACAAAAATTAATTTCGGGAAAATCGCCGTTCTTTTCTCGACACCAAGCCCTTCTATTCTTACTTGTAATATCGCCTTTTGAATTTCTTTTTCAAATTCTCCTTCTCCCAAACCGAAACCTAAAGATGTAAAAGGGGTTTGTCCTTGAGAAGAATACAACGTGTTTATTTCATACTCTAACGATTGCATTGCATCATAAATATCTTTATTTGTTTTTTGACGGGCAAAGCGTTCTTGTTTTTCTTCACCCTCTATCCACTCGCGTGCCATTTTTAAGTTTTTCTCATAGTTCAACTTAGCAAACGGTGCTAATACTTCATCTATTCTATCAGCACTACATCCACCGTATTGACTTGAGGCAACGTTAGCAATAATTTGTGCCATTTGAGCTGTTGCCGTTTGAATACTTCTTGGACTGCTTACCTCGGCATTCCCAATTTTAAACCCTTTTGTTAACATCTCTTTAAAATCAATCAAACAACAGTTGGTTAGCGGCTGATATGGTGAATAATCTAAATCGTGGTAATGAATTTCTCCTTTTTGGTGTGAATTAGCCACATGCTTCGGCAACATTTTAAGCCCAATTGCTTTTGCCACAATGCCACTTGTTAAATCTCTATGAGTGTTGAATACTAAACTATCCTTGTTGGCATTTTCATTAACAAGACTCTCATCACGATTTACGAGTTTTTCTATTGCTACATTAATATCCAGACTCTGTTCACGTTCAATATCACGCTTACTACGATAACCTACATACTCTTCATAAATGGCAACTTCTCCCAGTTGCACAAGTGTATGTTCTACTATATTTTGAATTTCATAAATTTTAATATTTGTATTAAAACGATTAGCAATTTCCAGTACAACATTGTCAACTATTTTTTGTATATCAACACTATGCTTTTCTCCAAAAACTGAAAATACCGCTTTTTCTATAGCTTTATAAATTTTTTCTGCATCAAAACGTGAAATTCTACCATCACGCTTGATTACTGATAGTTTTTCTTTTAATATATCTAGTTTTTTTTCTGTATATGAATAACATTTTTCTACCTGCATCAAAATTCCTCCCATATTTTTTTCTATATTATATATCTTATAGTAAAAAAAGTGATTTGTCTATACCTAAATTATTCCCCGGAAATTGAATTTGCGATTATATAGCCATCCTCAGTTAGTTGTGAAATTTTTGTGTAAACTGTTTTTTTATCACAAACTTATTATTTATTGTTGACATAGGAATTTTCTTAAATTTTATTACAATCTGTATTAATTTTTATTAACTCATTTTCTTAGTACAGTTTCGCTTCTCCTTATATTATCTCCTTTTTTTATAAAAAATTATTTTTATCCATTGTTTAAACTTTATTTTAAGAATATTATATATTATGATAAGTGTAATAAAATATAAAAGTGAGAGTTACGAATGAAAAAAAGTCACATTGAAACATTAACAGAACAATTATTTCCTGCTGAAAATAATGGTAAAAATATTCTCTTTAACGAGATACAACCATTTATCGAATTATTTATGCACTATGAATGTGCGATGCTTGAAATAGAGACAAAACTTAATGTCTTCGATAAAGAATTTTCACTGCATGGAGAAAATAATCCAATAGAATCAATTTCTACTCGTTTAAAAAGCCCCGTAAGTTTGATGAATAAGTTACAACGTTTAAATTTAGATTTCGATGTTAATACCATAAAACAAAATATTTACGACGTTGCCGGAGTACGTGTCATATGCTCATTTAAAAATGATGTATATAAACTTGTTTCCGCTTTGAAACAACAAGATGATATTACGGTTATAGCCGAAAAAGATTATATAAAAAATAATAAGGACAATGGTTATCGCAGTTATCACCTTATTGTAGAAATACCGATATTTTTATCAGGTAGTGTTGAACATGTGGCTGTAGAAGTTCAATTCAGAACAATCGCAATGGATTTTTGGGCAAGCCTTGAACATAAATTACGTTATAAAAAAAATCTCAGTGTTGAAAAAGAAAAAGAAATTGAACGTCGTCTTTTATTGTGTGCGGAAATTAGTGCAAAACTGGATAATCAAATGCAAAAAGTTAAAGAAATTATTGAAGAAGATGAAGAAGTAAAATTTATTGATTATAACGATATTGACACTTCAAAAGTATAATACATACCAAAATACCTTAGAAAAATTTTTCTAGGGTATTTTTATTAAGGTAAATCTTGTAAAATATCTTCACCTGTAAAAAACAAGAAAAATTATTTATAAACAACTTAAAAATCAATTTTGCCAAGCTTTTTCCATAAATTTCAAGAAAAGTTCTCTCAAATCAATAAATTTCAACGTTTAACTTATCAATAAATAAATTCCACCGGAGTTTTTAACTTTTAAAGTTAGTTATTCCGGGAAGCTAAAAATAAATTTGTTTTTTACGACAAAATTATAATACAACCCATATAATTTATTAAATTATTTATTATATTTATCAAATATTATTAAAATATAAAAATATTATATAATTACTTGACTTATCTTCTTATATCTGGTTTGATTATAGTAGACTACAAATAAAGGAGAATTGCTTATGAAAACTTTAAAATTAAATAATGAAGTAGAAATTCCCGTTCTAGGCTTTGGAGTTTTTAATATTTCAGATGAAGAAACAAAAGATGCCGTAGCAAGTGCTATCAAAGCCGGTTATCGTCATATCGACACAGCTCAACTATATCTTAATGAACGTGGTGTCGGTGAAGGTATTAAGGCTTCCGGTATTCCGCGTAAAGAATTATTTATAACTACAAAAATTTGGATAAACAATACCAATTACGAAAATGCTCGTTCATCATTTATGCGTTCATTAGAAAAATTACAACTGGATTATGTTGATTTATTATTAATTCATCAACCGTATAATGATACATTCGGTGCATGGCGTGCAATGATCGAGCTTAAAAACGAAGGAAAAATTCGTGCAATCGGAGTTTCCAATTTCGGCATTGATAAACTAGTTGACCTTTCACTATTTAGCGAAGAAAAACCGGTAATTAACCAAATAGAACTTAACCCTTTCTGTCAACAAAAAGAAGCTGTTAAACAGTTTAAAGAAGAAGGTGTTGTTGTTGAAGCATGGTCAACATTCGCACGTGGAAAAGATGATATTTTTAATAATAAAACTCTAGTTGATATTGCTAAAAAGCACAATAAAACTGTTGCACAAATAATCATTCGTTATTTTATTGAACAAGACATCGTAGTATTAACAAAATCATCACATCCTAAAAGAATGAAAGAAAACCTAAACGTTTTTGACTTTAAATTAGATAGTGATGATATTCAAAAGATTTCAGCGTTGGACAGAAAAGAAAGTCAATTCTTCAGTCATAAAGATCCGAAAGTTATCCGCTCTTTAGCCCAACGTAAAGCAGAATAAAACCGATTAAAATATTTATAAATAGCTAAAAACTTCGCCTATCTCACCTACGGCGGGATTTTCAGCTATTTTCTTATATAGTTTTCCCTACTGATATTTTTTTTATTCGGTTGTAATTGACTTTATTTTATATATTATTTTAGTAAAAGTCGATAGTAGTATAAACGTCTGTCGCTAACTTTATTATTTGAAAAATAATAAAAAATTAATTACTAATTACTGAATTTTTTATATTGTTAGTTAAATATTTTAAATTCTTTACAAACCCTGTAAGAGATATTTAAAATCCCTATTCTAATTAAAATATACATTTCAATTAGATAACTATATTTTATTCTTTTTATTTGAAAAAATTTAATTTTTAGTATATTATATGTATTATTCAATATTTAAAGAATAGTCTTTAAAAATTTTAATATTAAGTGAGGGGAAAATGAAAACAGCATTTTTATGTGATTCAACATTACAAGTAAGTGAAGAATTTACAAAAAATTATCCATTAACAATAATTCCTTTGGAGGTAAGGTTAGATAATAGGGTTTATGAGGATAATATAACAATTAAATCTGAACAATTTTATGAATATATAAAAAAAGGTATGAAACCGAGTACCAGCCAACCATCAGTCGGAAAAGTGTTAGAAGCCTTAAATGCCTTAAAAGAAAAAGATTATAAAAGGGTAGTAATTTTTAGTATTTCTGAAAGATTATCAGGAACATTCTCATCTTTTACTCAAGCTAAAGCATTGATAAAAGATTTAGAAATTAAAATTATTGATACTAAACAAGTTGCACGAATAGCAGGACGTGCTATTGAAAAAATCATTAAAGATTTTTCTAACGGTTTAATCTCTTATAACAATATTGAAGAAGAATATAACAAACTTTACAAAAAACAAAATGTATTGGTTACCGTTGAAACAATGGACTTTCTATATGCCGGCGGTCGCCTTGGTAAAACACAATTTATTTTATCAAATATGTTAAATATTCTGCCAATTATTACTGTAAAAGACGGCGCTCTTCTAGTAAGCGGTAAACAGCGCGGGATAAAAAAAGTTATCAAAAAAATGTGTGAAGAAATTAAGAAAAAAAATCCACAGTCCCTTATTATATTCCACACAAACAACAATAATCTGTTAGAAAAAACACAAAATATAATTAAAGAAATATTCGGAGAAATAAAAACAGAAATAGTTACAGTTTCTCCGGTTATCGGGGCTCATGCCGGCCCAAGGGCAATAGCAATAGGTTATTTAGAGTATGAGGACTAATGGATAGCATAAATATAATACGAACTAACCCTTTTTAAATTAACGTAAGGTTAGTTCGTATATTTAGATATTTTCAGGGCTATCATTATTTATAATCATATACATCGAATAGCCTGTTTTTATAATAATAATCGATTTCTGCTGCTGTTATTTTTCTTATAATCTTACATGGATTACCGGCTGCTACCACATTATCCGGTATATCTTTAACCACGACACTCCCGGCAGCAATTACGCTGTTAGCACCTATCGTTACCCCCGGCACTACAGTTACACTGCCACCAAGCCAAACATTATCACCTATTGTAATTGGAAACCCGTACTCATAACCCGAATTACGACTTACTGGATGAATAGGATGCCCCGCCGTATAAAGACTTACATTAGGCCCAAACAATACATTATTCCCTATTTTCACCTTAGCAACATCTAATATCGTTAAACTATAATTCGAAAAAAAATTATCTCCAATTTCTATATTATACCCATAGTCACAATAAAAAGGTGATTGAACAACTGTCCCATTTCCAACTTTTCCGAAAAACTTATCTATCATATTTTTTCTTTTTTCTTTTTCAGTAGGAGAAATATTATTGTATTTAAAACAGAACTCTCTTGCTCTTTGTCTTTCTTTTTGCAACTTGTCGTCAGATGCTAAATAAGGTAATCCTGCCAACATCCTTTCTTTATAATTCATCTTTTATCCTTTCTAACCTTTGATCTGTGTTTCGTACATTTTTCTATAAACACCGTTAAGTTTTAACAATTCCTCATGATTTCCACTTTCCACTACTTTCCCTTTATTTAACACAAAAATCATATCGGAATTTTTTATCGTTGATAATCTATGGGCTATTATAAGTGTTGTTCTTCCATCTTTAAGTTCATCAATCGCCCTTCCTACTATTTGCTCCGTTTCACTGTCAATATTGGCAGTTGATTCATCTAAAATTAAGATTTTCGGATTTTTTGCCAAAGCTCTCGCTAAACAAATTAGTTGCTTTTCTCCGGTAGAAAAATTATTACCCCCTACTTCTACTTTAGAATTCAACGATCTTGTTTTTAAAATAAAATCTCCTCCAACTCTTTTTAAAGACGTTTTTGCCAATTCCTCATTGCCGGTTGTTGTAATATTTTCAAGAAGAGTTCCCTCAAATAAAAAAGTATCTTGGAGAACAATCGCTGTTTGTCTTCTTAGATATTCTCTACTATATTTTTTTATATCACGACCTCCGATTAAAAGTTTTCCTTTAGTAGCCTCATAAAATTTGACAATCAAGTTCATAATCGTACTTTTACCGCTACCGGTATGTCCAACAAAGGCAACCGTTTGATTTTCTTTAATATCAATATTCAAATCTTTCAAAACATAGTTTTCTTCCTTATATGCAAAAGAAACATTTTTAAATTCAATATTACCTTGGAAATGTTCTATCTCTTCCATTTCAATGTCTTCTTCAATTTCCAATTTCAAAATTTCTTGAATATTATTTGCCGCTCCTACGGCACGAACGTAATTAGAAATACTAAATGTGAAATCGGCAATACGATATATTATATCCGTTGTATAATTAATAAATAGATAAACCATTCCGAGCGTTATACCAAAAACATTATTAAAGTGTGAATAAGCATAATAGTAAACTATTCCGATAAAAATAATAATTCTAATTATTCCTGTTATATTATGTAATAATAAACTATCTACGATATTAAGGCTTTTCCAATAACCGAAACGTTCTTCATTATGTTTATTCCAATCACATAGTGCCGCTTCTTCTTGGTTAAATGCTTTTATTATTTCTAAATTTTGATAATTTTCATTAACAATACCATTGCTTTCAGAAAATTTACGGCGATACCCTTTTATACTACCAATAGTCATTTTATTATAAAACTTCAAAATAACATACATTATCGGTAACAAAAGCAACATATACATTCCAAATCTAATATCTACATAAAACAGGACAATATAAGAAAAAATAATTTTCATCGCAATAATCATAATCTGAATAAAAGTAGATACAAAAAATATCCTTATCTGATTAACATCACTTGTTATCCTTGATACAACAGAACCCGCAGGCATATTATCAAAATAACGAATCGGCAAACTTTGAATATGATCATACACTTGCGTTTGTATACGAACATATATTTCATTGGCACCCTTTACCAAATAAATATTTCTTATATAGTTGGAAATACCTGAACATAGCAAAATTAAACCGTAACCTGCAGCTATTACCAATGATTTTTTTACTACTTGAGTTGTTACATCACCATTAACCCCGTCAAAAACTTTTGATAAAACATAAACTCCGCCTACACCAAATGCAACATTCAATATTGAGAAAATTGTTCCAAGCAAATAATCTTTTTTCGCTGTTTTTAAATAAGGTAGAAATTGTAATAATGGATTTTTATTATTCATCTTCTTCTACCTCCTTATTTTGATAAGCATCTAAATCTCTATACCATGCACAATTTTCCAATAACTCACTATGTGTTCCGATATTTAAAATCCTGCCGTTTTCCATTACAATGATTTTATCAGCATGTCTTATCGCAGAAATTCTATGCGAAACAATTATATTGGTCTTTCCTGTTCGATGATTTTTTATATTTTCGATAATTACTTTTTCAGTGTTGGCATCAACTGCACTTAAGCTATCATCAAGAATCAGTATATCAGGATTTGTTAAAATAGCCCGTGCTATTCCCAAACGTTGTTTTTGTCCCCCTGATAACGAAACTCCATTCTCTCCGATTAAAGTATCTAAACCATCTTTAAAATTATCAATATCCTTTTTTATATCGGAAAGAATTAAACTTTCTTCCAAATTATTTTCTAAATTTTCTCTGTAAAATAAAATATTTTCTCTAATAGTCTTTGAAAATAATTGGTACTCTTGCGGGGCATAACCTATCTTTTCACGAATAGAATAATCGTAATACTCTTCTATCGGTTTACCATCAATAAACAAAGTCTTCTCTTTTATCGGATATAGTCTAAGAAATTGTTTTATAAGAGTTGTCTTACCGCAACCGGTTTTTCCTATAATACCAACTGTTTCTCCACGATTTATTACCAGATTAATCTTCTTTAAAACCTTTACATCATTATAACTGAAATCAAAATCTTTAAATTCAATATTATCACCAAACTTAAAAACGGTATCCGCTCTATCGTTATTTACTTCAGGCTTTCTTTTCGTGATTTCAATAACACGTTTTGTTGCCTGACGAACTTCTATAAGCATAACAATCAACTCGGATAAAGCTATATATGGCCACTGAAGCATACCTACAACAACACAAACTGCAATAAGTTCTCCAAGTGTCATACTCCCAATATTAATTAAATAAAAACCATAACCGACAGCTAAAACATAAGTTATAGCCAAAGATACCGTATTAAGCGATTGGTAAAGAAGTGTTGTTTTCATATATCTTACATTAGTTTTTGAATAACTGCGTAATTTTTTTATAAAACTGTCTCTAACTTTTGAAAGTAAGCTATATGTTCTTATAACCCTAATTCCCTTTACATTTTCTAATGTTTCTTCGGTAATTTTATCCATCGTTTTAGCCATTTTATTGTAGTATTTTTCCTGTACTTCTCTTCTGCTAACTAAATAAATAGTCTGTATAATAAGCGGTAGATGTATTAATGCTAAATACCCTAAATTAGACTTATTAAATATTAAAATACTTATAAAAATATTATAAATAATACCGTCAAATATAAGAAGTATTCCATAGCTGAAAAAAACAGCAATGTAGTTTGCGATATCATTGGTTGAACGGCTAATAACTTCCCCTATGCTAAATTTATTAAAAAAGATAGGTGTATGGCGGTAAACATCACGTTGCACTTCATAGCCTAAATCTTTTATTATTTTATCATACCCGATAAAAGTATAATATTCTTTAAAATAATAGACGAAATATAATGCTAATCCTATAAAAATAATATTAATTATCTCTTTTATTACACCGTCAAAGGTGATAGAACCGTTAGCTATTCCGTCTACTATAAAATTTAATCTATTGGCAGGATATAAAGTAAAATAATATGAAAAAAATGAAGCTACTAATGCAATTCCAATTCTAATTTTATCCCTATAAAGCAACTGTGATAATTTTTTTATTATTTCTTTGTTGCTTACGCTACTTTCCATTTCTTCACCTTCTTTCAAGTATATTTTATAATTATATCATATAAGAAAGTGAAAAAGAAATTATTGTGAGATAATGGAAAGGTATAAAATAATAAGGGTATAAATTTTTCCCCATACCCTATATTTGACACAGAGCCAAAAGAACTGTTTTCGCAATAATAGCGAAAAACAGTTCTTAAAGTTATTTTTTAAAATAAACTTTCTTCCAAGAAAAACCTTTGACTAATCCTACTAAAGTTCCTAGCCCATAAGAAATGTGTACTAAAAATAAAATAATCGGCATTAACAACAATGTTAAATTAAATTTATTCGTTAATATAGTTGCAATAGTTATTATTATCGTAAAAAATACATACACACCCATTAATAATTCCAATAGTATCCATGTCCAAGGCAAAGCCAATAAACTTACGACAATCACCACTACAAATACAAATGGTACAAAGTGAAATATTGAAAACGCTTTAGGGTAAACATGGCTGACTTTTCCTATCCAATAACCATTGGAATATTTTTGCTTTAACATACGTTTTAATGTTGGACGTGTATACTGATAAGACAAAATATCATTACTATATCGAATTTTGTACCCATGTTTTCTTAAGCGATAGTGCAATTCATTATCTTCTGCACGACCTACATACTCATCTAATAAACCTACTTTATCAAACACTTCTTTTCTGTACATTCCTTGAAAAACGGATCTAACATACTTCTTTGAAGTTTTTTTTCGATAACTTGCCACACCGCTGCCAAACATATTTTCTTCTACAAACAATAAAGTTTTACTAAAATTGTTCCCACCATTTATAATATTAGGTCGTGGCCCCCCACAAACATATTCTCCTTCGTTAATCACTTTTACATTATTTTCTATAAAATTCTCCGTAATATGAGAATGACAATCCACTTTTAAAATACATTCTCCTTTTGCACTCTTTATACCTATATTCATTCCTGCTGATAAAATGACTTTAGGATTTTTTAAAAGTACCACATCATAAAATTCGTGATTATTATCTTTAAATTTTTTTAATATATCCCAACTACTATCAGACGACATACCATCAATAAATATCAATTCTATTTTTTTATGATTATACGTTTGCTTTTTAAAATCTTCAATTAATTGCGGTAAAAATTTTTCTTCATTAAGTAGCCCAATAACTACTGATACTAACATATAGTCTCCTTGCCAAAAGTAAGGGAGCAAGGCAATTTACCTGCCCGGCTCCTACTTTTTTATTTATCTTTTCTTCCTAAACGTTCGTTAGCTTCAAACATTATACTTGCGATTGATTCGCCCCAATACGGTGCTGTTGCATAGTTTACATTCATACCGCCGGCTTTATTTCCTAAATATGCACCATGTGCAGGGTATCTACCATTAGTTAGATATTTCTCACTAATCCAACGTGCAGCCCCCAATATACCGGCATCAACATTATCAAAACGTTTAGCTGAATTGAAAGGATTTGAATCATAAGCGGCAATACCGAAGAAATTATTTTTTCTCTTCGCTATATTACTTTTACCCCAAGCACTTTCTAAAGCACTATGTGCCACTAAATAAAGTGCATTAACTCCATATCTTCTTTCAGCTTCTTTGAATGTTGCACCTCTTCCAGCCAACATACTGTTGCTCGCTCCCATTAAGTTATAAAGGCGATTAAGATCTGCTGCCGAATAATTTGTTTTTGATTTTAAATTATTAAATTGGAACGGATGCTCAAGTTTAAATGTTCCGAAATTAACACCATCTGCTGAATAATAAGCTTTACCCACTACCATATTCGGATTATGATATGCAACTTTTACTTTACTATATCGCGAATAACGATGATATACATATTTACCATCACTTACATAATCCGGAATAAATGTTGTATTTTCCGTTACGGCTTGTACTTGAGAAGGATTTACATACCCCGTTAAACCTGCTACCTGTACCGGTATTCTTCCGTTTGAGGTTGCTCTACTGTCTCTAAATAAGACCGTTCCTTGTGATACATGTGATAATATTTTTCCGCTAGCATCATAAACCGGAATATACAATCCTTTTACTTTATAATATCCTGAGTAAGTATTACCGCTATAGGTTTTATTAGATTTTCCTGCATTTGCTACCCATTTTCCGTTATTGTCTACATAATAACGTCCACTATCTACCCAGCCGTTTGTTGCCATCTTTCCGTCTGATCCTAACCAGTAGTTTCCTACCCATTGATTCCTTGCCAATGTGTTATTTTGGTTATAATAATACCATGTAGTTCCTCTCTTCACCCAACCTTTTTGGGCATTTGCTATCCATTTTCCATTATTATCAACATAATAACGTCCACTATCTACCCAGCTGTTTGTTGCCATCTTTCCGTCTGATCCTAACCAGTAGTTTCCTGCCCATTGATTCCTTGCCAATGTGTTATTTTGGTTATAATAATACCATGTAGCTCCTCTCTTCACCCAACCTTTTTGGGCATTTGCTATCCATTTTCCATTATTATCAACATAATAACGTCCACTATCTACCCAGCTGTTTGTTGCCATCTTTCCGTCTGATCCTAACCAGTAGTTTCCTGCCCATTGATTCCTTGCCAATGTGTTATTTTGGTTATAATAATACCATGTAGCTCCTCTCTTCACCCAACCTTTTTGGGCATTTGCTACCCATTTTCCGTTATTGTCTACATAATACTTCCCTTGTATCCAAGTATTCTTTACCATGTATCCATTACTACCTAGATAATAATCTCCTACCCATTTATTTTTTACTTGTGCACCATTATAGTAGTAGCTCCATGTACCATGCTGTTGTACCCAACCTTGAGCCGCCGCATGTGCTTCCATCCCTACTACTTCATTTATTACTATCGGTGTTGTTAATACTGTTAAAAACATTAAGCCACTTTTTACACTTTTTGAATTCATTTTTCTATATCCTCATTTTCAACATTTTATTACATAAATTTATCATATTAATTATATCATAAGCTTGTTATTGTTCTTATTACAATTAAATGATTTTTATTACAAATTTGTTACGTATAATAGAAAAAGTAACCCAAAAATCATGATTTCATTAGAAATCAATTTTGTCGAGTTACCCCTGTATAATTCATTAAATTTACGAAAATTCTTTAAAGCAAATTTTTAAATTAGTGAACCCCTTCATATAACTACTGATGAGTAAATTCTACTAAAATTTTTACTTTTTAGATCATTCCACCTTTTTTAGGATTCTCTTTTGCACCAGTTCCGTAAGCCACCCTGTATACTTTTTTAATTCATTTTGTTATAACTTCATTGTTTGATACCTTACTTATATCTTTTTAAAATTTCTTCTAACCTATTATAATCCTTAACGCTATCAATCTCATAAATCGTATTATCTTCTAATTCTTCAACATAAACATCAAGTTCTTTAATATTATCCTTAACTATATTATCCCAGTACAAATCCATGAATTTCTTATCAGTATATGCTTTATCAATAAACTTAATTATTTTTTCTGCTGTTTGTTTATCCCAAAATGATACACCACTTAAAATCCTTCCCCCCCTGCTGTCAACAATAATATCTGTTACTTTATAGTCATCACCATATATTAAAAACCACTCATTATCACAATCTTCTCGATAAACACTAAAGTATGTAGAACGATCTATATTTGTTCTAAATAAATTTTTAAATAAATAATTATCTGCATCAATAACATAACTATCTGCTAATAGATTTTTCACTAAATACAATGAGTAAAAATTATTATACTCAGCATACTTATCATTATATACTAATTCAACATTATAGTTTTCTGTTAAATATTCAAACTGCTCACACAAATATCCTGTTACTATAACTATATCTTCTATACCTGTCTCTTTTAAATATTCTATTTGATATTCTATTAGCGGTTTCCCCTTTACTTTAATAAGTGATTTAGGTGTATTGTCAGTCATTGGTCTTAATCTTGTTCCAAGCCCTGCTGCCAAAATAATTGCTCTCAATATTATATTCTCCTTTAATCTTTTATAATAATATAAACTCCTACCACAATAATTAACGATGTTATCACTACTTGTGCACTTAGTTCTCCGCCAAGTAATAACGCAGTAAAAATTATTGTCCACACTGTATAACTAACATTAAGCCCTGTTGCTTTAGCTGGTTGCAAACGATTAATAGCAATATAATACATAATATAAGAAATCATGTTGCTAAGTACAAAAATAAAAATTATGCCACCTAATTTTATGTCAGTAAAGCTACTAAAATCAAAACCATTGAAAACTATAATAATAAGATATGATAAAAACGATGTAACTTGTCTTATTAATAATGTTTCTATCTCACTAAGATTATTACTCATTGCATATGAGCTAAGTACACTCTCACTTCCCCACGCAACTGCACAACCAAAAGCAAATATTATTCCAATATAAAATGATTGAACTTGCTCGGTCTTGTAACTTTGTATAAAAATTCCTATAATAATTAATGTAATCCCTAAAATTGTTTGTTTGGAAATTTTATGTTTTAAGACAAAAAATGCTAAAATTACAGATACTGCCGGATAAATAGCAGTAACCGATGATGTCAATGCACTACCGATGTACTTAACAGCATATAAATTACTTTGCATTCCAACCGGTCCTGCTAAAATAGCACCTATTATTACACTCATATTTTTTATATTAAGAAATATTCTAAAATCTATTCTTTTATATTTAATCAACAATATTGCTCCTAATATAAAAATACTAATAAAATCATGTACAAACGCTACAATAAACGGAGAAATATTGTATGAAGAAAATATATATGCACTAATTGTAAGACCTAATCCCCAAAATAAACCTGAAAATAGACCAAATGATATACCACTTTTATTTTTCATAACTGTTCACATACTCTTTCAAATTTTTTAATGCTCTTTGATATCTATCTTTACCATATGTACCAAAGTCTGCACCTTGTTCTTCTTTATAAATCGTCCAAAGACTCCAGATAAAATCTTGAAGTATTTTATAAATCAATATTTTCCCAACACTAACAGGTGTTTTTTCACTATTATAATACCTGAGAAAATCTCCTTCTTCTGATTTTTCAAAATCAGATTCTAAAAATAACGCTGCTAAATCCCACATTGGATCATTCATAGTTGAATATTCCCAATCGATTAGATAAATGTGCCCTTTTTCATCTTCTATAAAATTTTCTGGTACTAAATCAATATGACAAGATTTTTTTTGTATACCTAATTCTTCTAGTGGTTTTTTCAACGACATTACTTTTTCTCTTATTTTATTATAATAAGGGAAATATATTTTCCCTATTATCAAACTCTCATACTTCAAAATTTCAGAAAATGGATTAAACTCACCTTTAAGCTCTTTTTTTGAACTATGCACTGTTTTTAAAATTTCCGCTACACTCGGTAATTTTGTTTTTATATAATTTTTATCGAAAGTTTTGGCATTTTCTATATATTTATTAACTTTTATTCCTGCTTCTATATCAAACACATAATTTTTCACATCGAGTTCCAAGTCCTGCAGCAACTCTAAATTATATTTTTCAGCTTTACGGTCTATTAATTTTTCTGTACCTTTCCCAAAAAATTTAACAATATACTTTTTATCCGTAGTTTCGACTAGGTAATTGTTATTGGTCATTCCACCTAAACGTTCTACATTTATTATTTCTTCTTCAGGAGATAACAATATACTTATTTTATCACGTATTAATTCTTTCACTTTATCTTCTCCTTATTTGCATAATATTATTTATTATAACATAAAATTGAGATTTTTTAATTGTTTTTAAAGGTTTTTGGTTTTATTTCCTCGGTAGACAGTTTTTTTACACATTTCATATTGTTCTCTGATATTATATATTGATATTTATACACTACCCCCGTAGGATAAATAATTACTAAATTTTTCCTATTATCTATTTCAATCACATCTTCAAAAAACACTTGTATATCTTTAGGGATGGTATCTTTATTATCTATAAGCGTCCCAGGTTTTATTTTAGCAATACTTTTAATGCCTATAGGTAAACTTTCTATAACTTCAGGCTTCTCTTTTTTGCGTCGGAAATTTCATTTTTGTAAATTTTTGTTTTTACAACTTCTAATAATAAACCCTTTCTCTTTCTAAAAAATTCTTTTATTGCAAAAATTACTAATACCACTGCGATAAGGTTTATCTCACCCTTAAATAAACTTGCTAAAAACTTATTATTTGATTTTGCTATAAAATCATATACTCCAAAATAACTAAAAAGATTAAAAATAATACACAAAATAATAATGGTTAGCATTATATACATTTTAAATTCAAGTTGTCTTTCGTTTATTTCTCTGATATTTCTTTCTGAAAAATATTTTTTATCACTCAACTTACTACTTAAATTTTCAGTGTCAACTAAAGCAAAACATAACAAAAACGCTAACACACTCCCCGTCAACAACTCTGGTGTTAAAACATTTGCTATAGAAAAAACTATAATTATTATCATTATACTCCATTTATCAAGACTGAATATTTTCTTAATTTCATTTAAGACGACTGCAGTTACTATAATAAGAGCTATTGTAGCATATCTATATTTATCTATGAAAACCCCTAATACAATAAGATAAATTATTGAATAAAAAATTTTATATTTCGATAACTTCACATCTAATCCGGCAATATAAAGTAAATTATGTATTTTTTCTATTATATTACTCCCTTTTGGTTTATAACTTCCTTCTTTTTTATATATACAGAATGATTTTAAAATAAGAAACATAGTTAAAACTATAATTAAAACCGAGAAAAAAACTAGAGGTTCCTCTATGGGTAAAACTATAGTTTTAATTGAAATTGAACCTACTGCTGTAATTGGACTTAAATATATATGTAAAATAAAATTAACAATTTTATAAAGTATACTAATTTTATTTATTTCTAAAAAATAAATACGTAATATAAATAATCCAATAACAATAGGATAAATATATACACTAAAAATATCTAATATTTTATTTGTTCTTTCATATTCTATTAATTTTTTATAAAATAATTTATTATCCTTGTAGTAAGCTATTATCCCTAATTTCCCCGAATCAATAACTATATCCCTTTGAAAATATTTTTCATCTAATATTTCTATTATTCTTCTTTTTTTTCTACTTTTTCCTTCGGTTTCAAAGCTTTTTTTATTTCGTTGTTGATTTCTTTTTCCTTGTCAGCTATTTTCTTTTCTAAATCTTCTTCATCTTCTCTTTCTTTTAAAATTCTTTCTTTATCTTTCTTATATTCATGACCTTTTACAACAGTGTACTTATTTTCTTCCACAACTTCTAATTCTTTTCCCATACTTTTCTCACTTTCATTTTTCTACTTATCTTCTCCCTACCAAAACTGGAAAAGTTCTGTTAATTATAAGTGCTATTAATTCACAAATCCCAACAGCACAAATAATTTCAAACATCATAATTACATAGTTGTTAATAAATATACCAGTGTATCTACCTGCCAGTTGTTCAAATATTATATCTAAAATATACAAAACTATCGGCGAATGATAGGCGTAGTATATTAATGTATTTTGTCCTATTTTTTCTATAAAGTTAATCTCTGGTATATTTTTAAAAAATATTAAACATGCCCAAATACCAAAAACAGCGGCAACAAAGTATAATATTATATTGTTTGTCTCTTGATAGTATAAGTCCACTCTCTTATTAACTACACCTAATGCTATACTTATTAAAACAGCTATTAGAAAATATCTCTTTTTCAAAACGTTATTAAAAATTCTCATATTATTTTTCACGTAGTACCCTAATAATATGAATAGCACAGCATACGGTGCTAAATCAATACTCCAAATCAACCAGTATTCATTGGCGTATGCTATTTTCCCTACATATATCGATAAAAATAACCCTACCACCACCATTAGCCATTGGTACCACACTTTACAATATTTCACAATAAGATAGCTGATGATTTCTGATACGAATAAAGCATTTAAAAACCATAATTGATAATAAATATGCATTCTGTCCGCTAGTACTAGAGATTTTATGAAGTATACAATATCTATCTTCAATATCAAATTTGGTTGCAATAATATCGATTTCACTGCAAATACTGAAATATTTAACAAGAAAAACAGTATAACTATCGTTTTTGCTTTTCTTTTAAAGAAACTCCAAAAAGTATTATATTTTTCTACACTAAAGACCAATCCTGATAAGAAAAAAAACAATGGCATATGAAAAATATATAAAAGCAATTTTACTTTTGAGGGCGTGTACGACATATGCCCTAAGATAACAAGTATTATAGCTAACGCCTTTAGCATATCTATATATTTAATTCTCGTTTTTTGCATAAATTACTTCTCCTTTAAAATGTATATAGCCGCTTCTTCATTAATCAAGTCTTGCTTTTCAAAAATTACATCTTTATTATAATGTTCTCTAAATAATGTTTTAATTTTTTGTTCAAATGAAGAATTATTAGGTATAACATATTTAATTTGATTATTATTTAATGAACTCGATAATAAGTTATCTGGATTATTTATTTTCAATTTATTTAGTTTAGTATAATACTCTGGCGAAAATGTCTACCACGTTCCTAACGTAGTAGAGTTTGAAAACAAATTATTTCTATCCACAAACACTTTAGATACATTGGCTTGACTATTTATTATATTACTATACCCTAAGAAAATATATAAATTCTCCTTGTTGTTTTTCAAAACATTATTGTATTCAGGATTCAACTGATGTTTTTGGTAAGTAAACCAATATAAGTTATTTTTTCCAAAAGAAATTATATAAGATAAAAATAAAAAACATAATATTCCAAAGCTAATACCTTCAGTATTTTTTAAAATTTTGTATCTTTTTCTTTCAAAAAAATATTCTCCAGATAATATAATGGCTAAAATTGCCACACATATTATCGGTATATAAACACGCTCTACTAACCTTTGTCTTATTACTAATGCAATTAGAGATAATATTGGAGTCAAAATTAATAAATACCCATATCTATTTTTCACTCTAAAAAATATTAAAAATAATATAACAAAATAAATAAACACTTTTATTAACTCACTAGAGAATAATTCCAATGCGGTTTCTCTTATAGAAAAGTTATACTTTTCACTTATAGAGCGCATATTATCTAGATTACTTAGCATATTTTCATTAAAGACATTCTTCTCGGCAAATATCCAACTATTATAAGTATCCAGATCATTTTGAGAAATATTAATCTCTTGAAGTTGTTTTACGTAGTCTTCATAATTTATAGCTGGATAATCTCTTATCTGCGTACTTTTATCATTCCATGATAAATACTCCGAAACTGTCTGGTTAGAAGTAGTAACCATCTTATTCGATAAGAAAATCGCTATTATTATCAACGCTAAGGAAAATACTTTCCTTTTTTCCTTCTTTACAATCGTTTCATAAAGAATTATCGCTATCAATAATATTAAAATACTTGTTATTACCTGAATTCTGAGCGAGAATCCAACAAAGATAACAACGTACGACAGTAAAGTATGCTTATTTTTATACAATAAGAGCACGCCTGCCAAAGACAATAAATAAGCCACTACAGAATATGTAAAATACTTTAAAATCAAAATTTCTAATATTAAAATAACTGAAAATAACGCATACTTATTCTTATGTTCTTTCACCAAGTATAAAAAAATAGAAAAACTTAAACTATAAGCTACTATAAGAAAAATAAAATAAATATTTATAGCTGGTATTATACTTTGAATAATCACTAATAAATAACTTAGTACAATACCGATATAAGGAAGTAACATATACTCCCCGTTTAATATAGAATAATTTATTGCCACATCATCTACAGCATGATATAGATAATTGTAATTTATTCTATATAGATATACTATTAAAATCGGTAATATTAACATCAAAATATTATAATATTTTTTCACAATAATCTCCTTATATACCTAAAAAGGAGGGACAAGTGCCACACTCCTTTTTTTATTTTCTCCAAATTCTTTCTGTTTAGGATACGAGATTTTATCTCCATTCCTTCCACATTAAAACAACTAATGTTCTACTTCTTTCTTGGTATTATACGATAACCTATTTAAAATTTCAAGGAAAATAATGCTGTAACAATACTAAATAATTACTACCCTTTTAAAATAGTACTATTGCTACTTTTCTCATGAAGTTTAAACAATAAACTAAGATATAAAAAATATTCATATTGTTTAACGCAGAAACACTTAAAAATCCCCATATTTATATTTTAAAATGAATAAATGATAAGAATATAATATATAATTAACAATATAGAAAATTGATATTATTTCAATCGCCATAACAGTATGTTTGAATAAATATGATGCATATAGTATTATTAAACTTAAAAAAGGTATTATGCTAAAAAACAGCATCTTTCTGTTAACAGCAATACTTATAATAAAAAATACATCTAATAAATAGGAATACCTATCATGCATGTTTGGTAAAAAAAGAACACAAGTATATATTGTCCAAATAGCAATATAACATACTATATCACCTTTAATTTCAATTTTCTTATGAATAGTATAAAACAATCCTAAACTTAAAATAATAAACGCTATTATAATTGCAATTTTTTTGAATAAACTATGTGTTTCTAAAGTTGATGGAGAAATAATTGCCCAAAAACTTGGAAAGTTAGCCCATAAATAACTATATCCTGACTGTTGTATATATATTATAAATATTGAAAAAATACTTCTTCCCATTAGCAAACCAGGTAAACTTAGAAAATACATTGTTGCTATTATTACACTAATCATTTTAATAATACTAAAGTCTTTATTTCTAAAATACTAAAAAGAAAATAAAGGTACAATAAAAATAGTTTGTAATTTAAAAGAAAAAGCCACACCTAATACAATAAACGATTTTATAAACTTCCTTTTCATTAATAAAAGAATACTTATAATTACAAAAGAACTATATATCTAATAATAATTCCCAATATGCTCATTAAAATAACAAAATAATAAGTAATATATTTTTCTATATGATTAATAATACGTTTTTCTATATTAAACATAATTCTCAACTAAAACCTCCTCAATTTATAATAAAATTATACTATACATAAATATACAAAATCAATTATAAGTAAAACTATATGAGATAAAATATTATAGTATTACAATAAATGTAAGATAATATAAAATAACTTCTACTTTCCTTTCTAAATATGTTATAATAGTCAAAGAACTTTCGAAAAGGACGAATTACAATATGAAAAATATTAAAATTAATGCATTAGCTAGTTTAATGGTTAATGTGCTAAATATAGTATTTCCTTTAATAACAAACCCTTATTTAACACGTATTCTAAGCAAATCAAGCTATGGTTATTTCAATACTGCAAATACTTGGGTGAGCTTTGTTATACCTCTGGCCGCATTTGGAATTTATAACTACGGGATACGTTCTATAAGCAAAGTAAAAGATGATAAAAACAGAATAAACTATATTTTTTCAAAATTATTTTATATATCAATACTAACATCTGTAATAACTACTATTTGTTATTTCTTATTTATTAATAGTACAGAGATCGAAAATTTGAAAATACTTTATTATATACTCGGCATTCAAGCTTTCTTCCAATTTTTAAATATAGAATGGATGAACGAGGCTTATGAGAATTATACATTTATTTTATACAAAACACTGTTTATACGAATAGCTATGCTAGTCTCAATCTTCGTTTTTGTAAAAACAGCAGATGATATAATCCCTTACACTATTATTATGAGTGCTACAACTATTCTAAATTATCTTTTAAGTTTTATCTGGATAAAACGTGAAGTAAGATTCGTAAAAGTACCTTTAAGTGATTTACTTGCATCTTTTAAAGGATTAACTACTATGCTCCTTTTAGCAAACGCAAATATGCTATACACTTTGCTCGACAGAATGTATATTACTAAAGGCCAGGATGAGAATTTTATATCATATTATACTATTGCTTCTAGTATCGTTATGCTAATAGCAAATGTACTCGGGGGGGCACTTAATGTTAGTCTCCCTCGTCTTGGGTATTATTTAGGGAAAAAAGACTATAAGGCATACGAAAGTCTAGTTAACCAAGGTAGCGCACTGTTTTATTTTCTAATTATTCCTACTAGTATAGGGATTTCTATTTTAGGAACTTATGCTACTGTCATCTATTCTTCAGAGAAGTATTTAGAAGCTGGAATCGTTACTAGTGTTTTTGCCGTAAGAACTATAATTTGGGCTGTCGAGCTAATTTTAGGAAAACAGATTATTTTTATCAATAATTACGAAAACAGATTAACCTCCTATTACTTTATAGGAGGCGGAATTAATATACTATTAAACTCGCTACTTTTCTTTAATCATTTATATAGACCTGAATACTATATAGCTACGACTATGCTTGCTGAACTTTTTGTTGTGATATTAGAAATCTTATTTATTGTTAAGCATAAACTTATAAGTTTAAAAACTTTATTTAACACTGTTTTTAAATATACTGCAATTTCTCTAGGATTTATTCCTATATATTTTATTTGCAAAACAATATTTAATATAAATTCTTATGCGATTACCTTTAATATGTTGTTAATGATCATTTGTGTAGTTGTAATTTCTGGTATTTACTACTTAATAGCATTATATATATCAAAAGATAAAACACTTAACTATGTTATAAGTATAGCTAAAAATAAAATAAAACGTTAAAAGGAGTTTATATGAAATTTACTAAACGCTGTATATATTTTTTATCACTACTTTTTCTTTTGTTAATTTTTTCTAAACAAATCTATGCAAAAGATAGAGTGCACATAATAACTGTTTCTTCTTGGTCAGACGCTATAATTTTAGAAAGCGATGACCATTTTGCAATGATTGATACCGGAGAAGATTACAGTTATCCTGATGGAAACAATCCTAAATATCCCGTCCGCGAAGGAATAACCAAAGATCCTAATCTAATAACAGAAGACAGATTGTTTGCACATATAAAGGAGTTAGGAATTAAAAAACTTGACTTTATTCTTCTTACTCATGTGCATTCTGATCACACTGGGGCTGCTGCCGATATTTTAAAATCGATTCCTACGGACAAAATTTATTTAAAAAAATATAGTGATGAAAGAATTTCAGATAAAGAGAGACTATGGGATAACTTATATTCTTACGATAAAGTACTTAATGCTGCAAAAGAAACTAATGTAGACATTATTCAGGATATAAAAGATTCAGATTCTCATATAAAACTAGGAAATATTTCTATTAATTTATTAAATTATAAAAATGAATATGATAGTGACGGGAACTTAAAAAAAGTATATGATGATAATTTGAATTCTATTCTATCAGTTTTAAATATAAATAATGTTAAAGTGTTTTTAGGTGGAGATTTAGAAAACACAGACTTAAAATTAGAGGATTACTACGCCCCATTAATAGGACAAGTTGATGTCATGAAATTTAATCATCATGTCGAAACAACAAAATCTAATGCAACAAATTTTATAGACACTCTAAGACCAAAATATATTATCAAAACCGGAATACGTCCAGTCGAAGAAAATTATAAAAAATATCTTGATAACAAAAATATCAAAATTATTAATGCTGGTCGTAGTGATATTAAAGCCGTTGTTCTTGATTTTGAAAATAACTCTATTAACGATGTATCTACACAATACACTCACTACGGCTTTTATAACGAGAATAATACTCTAAAATTTAAAAATTGGAATAACAACTATCCAGAAAAGGGATGGCTTCAAGAAAATGATAATTGGTACTATATAAAAGGCAACGGAATAGTTACAGTAGGATGGGAGTCTATAGACGGAAAATATTTTTATTTTAATGAAAACGGAACCTTACATAATGGAATTTTAGAGGATAACGGTAATACATATTATATTGATAAAAACACAGGTGTGTTATCAGATAGTTGGAAAAAAATTGATTCTTCTCTAAAATACTTCAAAAAAAATGGGATAATGCCAAAAATGAATGGGAAAACTTTTATCATTTTGAAAAAGATGGTAACCTTAGTAAAAATCGATGGGTGGGCTTTATTCACACAAATAACGAGGGAAAAATTAGTTTCTCTGATTACAGAAATTACCCACTTATTATATTAATTTTAATTCTTGTTGGATACATTTTTTATTTAGTAACAATTAAAAAGAAAACATCGTGATTTTAATGGGTCTACAAAATATAAGACTGATGAAGAGGAATAAGAGTTTTGAACTTATATTCCTCTTTTTTTTAAAAAAGAGGAGAAAAAGAGAAATTTTATTATATAGATTTAATACATAGTATTTATTTTAAATAATAATAAGCAGACAGTCAATAAAGTAATACAAACTTAGAATAATTTCGTGTACCTAATTAAGCAATATTAATACTGTAATCTATTACATCTTTATTGATTCTATCAGTATTAGAGTAGCCTAAGTTAAATATTATTAATACTCTAGCTTTTAAACTGAAGAAGTTTCTATATCCATAGCTAGTGCGTTTAATATTTTTCACCTTATTAATAATTCCCTCTATTGGACCGTTAGATAAATTATATCTTAAAGCATTTTCTATATACTTTTTGTTTTTAATAAAAGTTTTAAAAGTAGCTGAAAATTCCTCAGCGATAGTAGTTTTACTTAAATTAATAACATCAAAAAATCCTGTAAAGTCATGAGTATCATATGCATCTAAAAGCATTTGTACAGTATAGTATGCTTCTTTTAACTCATTATCTTGTTTAATAAGGTGTTCTACTATTTTTCTACTTGTAATCCATTGTTTAAAATGATATTTTCTTCCATAATCATCACTAGGCACATCATCTTCTCTTTTCAATAATAACTTCCAATATCTTTTAAATTGCTTATATATTCTATCGTTATCATTATCTTTAAATCTTCTCATAACACGTGTTCTTAAGTTATTTAAAGTGTTATTAAAAGCTTGAATAATATGGAACCTATCAATAATTACAGATGCATTAGGGAACAATACTTTTACCATAGCCATATATCCGGCGTTCATATCCATACAGACCATTTTTACATTTAATCTATCTTTAAATGTATATCTCTTTTTAAAATGATCTATTATAGTTGACTTTCTGTTGTTTGTAAGAATATCTATAACCTTATGGTTTAAAGCATCGCAATATATAAAGCTGAGGTGTCCTTCTACATCTTTAGTCGCTCTAAATTCATCGAAACAAAGATATTCCGGTAATCTGGTAGATGGTCTTTTAGATAAAGAGTTATATAGTTCTTTTTGGATATTATATACCGTTGTATCACTAATTTTACATTCTCTAGCTATTGATTTACGTGATGATTCCAGTGTTAATCTAGATATAACTTCTCGTTTTAATTCAAGGGAGATAGTACATTTTCCTTCGGTAACGGTTGTTTTAGCTGTTGTGTATTTATTGCAGTTTTTACAGTAGTATCGTTGTTTGGTTAAGTGTAGATAGGTAGCTTTTCCTCGGCATTTTTGAAGTTTTATACGTGAGAGTTTACTACCATTTTTTAAAACTTTTGCACAACCTTTTACTCCGCAGTTATTACATTTAGGTTGAGGATATTCTACCTTTGCGTGAACTATTTTGAATAGTATCTTAGGAAGTAGTTGTGTTGATTGTTTCGTACATTTTACATCTTCTACTCCTGTAATTTTTATATTATTATCATTAACCCCTAGTAATATTTTTAAATCTGTATTATAATTATTCATGACGTAAGTATCCTTTCTTTAGTTTTAGACGATTAAATTATAACGGATATTTACGTTTTTTTCTATATTTTTTTGTGAATTTGTCATAAAAAAATCGGACTTGATTTTTTCATCAGTCCGTTTTTTTGTTGAGCCATTTTAATAACCACGATGTTTTTTTCTTATAAAACAAATTTTCTAATTTGTTTTATAGGAAAACTAAATGCATTTAAAGACAATAATAAACTAATTATGATAGCTAATAGTAAAAATGCAAACTTCCCTTGTATTCCATAGAAAAACAAGTTCAAAACTCTAAACAATTTATTTAAAATATAATATACATTCATATGCCAAAAATAAACATTTATTGAGTTTCTCCCCATATCACTGATAATTGGAATTTTATTATTAGGTATTACCATTACAATCGCAGCTCCTACAATAAAAGACACTACATAACATCCTAATCTAATAATAGGAGCAATACTCATAATTTTTGGAAAATATGAATTTCTTCCTGTAAATAGATATCTCAATCCATAGAATGTATCAACTTTAAAAAAGCATATACCTAACCATACAGCTAAAATAATTATCCCCAAAATTATATACTGATTATTGTTTTTCCTAAACTCTACTATATCAAATTTTTTTAGAAGTACACCAATCAAATAAAAAGGAAAGAATACTATTATTCTTGACAAATATAAAAAATCACCTATAGATTGATCATATCCAACAAATAATGCTAAAAGAATAGAAAACACAAATATAAATTTAATATTTTGATTTTCTAATACTTTCGTTGTTATTAGATATACCGCTATCGCAAACATAAACCATGAGATACCTCCATCCCATAAAAGATTAAATTCTACATTTATAGTACCTAAAAACCTTTCTATAATAGCTGAACATATCTTATATGCAAAACCAATACTTATAAAAAATATAGCTTTTCCTGTGATATTTTTATTCTTATAAAAATATCCTGATATAAATATAAATAATGGAATATGAAATGAATAAATAAACAAAAATATACTATCATAAATTCGAGATACATCAGTAAACTGATCTGCAAAATGTCCAATTATCACACATGTGACAAGTTATCCCACAAAGCTACTCTTTGCTTCATAAATCTATCTCCCAATAATTTACTTTCTATTTTTTAATACAACTGACGCATTATTTGCATCAATTTTTTTATAAATTGGGTTTCCTTTCCAATTATAATTTGTATTAGGAATTTCAAAATCTTTCCCATATAAAGCTGAAAGATATTCTTTCGCATTATCTGGAACTTTTATATCTATCCCTTTAAAATCAACTTTTTTTAACTCTGAAAAAGGTAGACTGTAGTCATAAACTTCTAGACGAGTCGGTTTACCTAAGGAATTTTTCATATAAAAGATAGTTTTTGAATTTAAGCTGTTTCCTTGCCGTTCATAAACTATAAAATCAACATTTAACCCTTTATAATCGTATGATAATTCTACTAATTTTTCATCATAGTAAAATTCTTTAGTTTTTGCAAGCCCTTTTTGAAGTAATGTTTTTTCTATTTTATAAAATTCTTCTAAGTTTGGTATTAAAATACCAAAATCCATATCTAAATCATGGCTTATAAAATCATTTTCTCTATAATACCCTAACAATGTCCCAAAATCTAACCATAATGAATAATCTTTTAATTTAGAAGAATAAACTACGTCCAAAATCTCTACGAAATTATCACTTAATAACTCACTTCTTTTGGTATCTAATTCTATATTTGCTTTTTTATTCAAAGATTTTATAATAGGAAAATTTTTAACTATGTCTTTTTTATCACCTAAAAAACTAGCCAAACTTCTTTTTAACCACTGTAACACTAGATATTCCCACCTTTTTTATATGCTTTAAAATTATCATGTTTTATTCTATCTTCTTCCTTAGGAATTTCCATATAGTTTTTTCCATATATAGTGCTAAGTATATGATTATACTCTTTCGAAATATAATATTCTCTATCCTCAAACTTGACTTTTATCGTATTATCTAATGCATTTTTTCTAATTTTAGTATTTTTTGATTTTTTTTCCATAAGATAATCTATATACTCTTCATTACTACCAGTAGAAGCTAAGTTATTCATTTTTTCATTCCATTTTCTTACAGAAAATATTCTAAATCCTAAAACTAACAAATAACGAAATATATTTTTTAAACCATTTTTTTTATTAGTCACGCCATACATTGTATAAACTGATAACTGTCTATATATATCTAATTTCGTCATCTCTTTGTTTACATCATTATATGCATCAAAAGGAAAAATGTCCACACAAATCCCTAATTTTAAATCATTATTTATATAATTGTTTTCATAGTATGTTGTTTTATCATATACTCTATAAAATGGATATGGATATTTTTTGTTGTTTTTATATGAGACTACTCCATATTGGGTATTCTCATCTTTTACTATAGCTTCATATAATCTATCATATTCTTTTCTTGTTAAAGATATATCTATATCATCATCCCAAGGAATAAATCCTTTATGTCTTACAGCACCTAGTAAAGTTCCATAAGCTAAAGTATATTTAATTTCTTCTTTTTTACAAATATTGTGAATATAGTCCATCACTCCTAATTCTACTTCTTTTAACTGAGTTTCATTTAATTCTACATACTCTTCTTTGTCTACCAAAATAATATTAAAATAATAACCTACCGCTAAGAATAATATTATTCCTAAAAGAGAAATTCCATAAAATGTAGAACTCAAAAACAAGTTAGAAACTAATATTACTATGGCTGTCAATAAGACTTGCTGTAAGGGCTTATTCTCTATACCATTCCCTTTTTTTTCTATAGTATTTTTTAACATACTTCTCAAAAATGAAACAAAAAATACAGCTATTGATAAAAATCCTAAGAGACCATTATAAAATAATATCTCTAAATATCCATTATGAGTTAAATAATGTTCTCTTACTATATAAGCATCTTTATCTTGTTTTTTTGCTACTTCATACCAATTTCCTGAAGAATACCCTAATAATGGTTTTTTGGGTACAAACTGTAAAGTTGACTTCCAGATTGCAAATCTATTGTTAGAAATATTTTCTTCACTAGTATCCGTTCGTTCTAGTGTTAAATCTTTTTTATCTTTTTCTTCTGTCTGCTTAAATTCATTGCTGTAATGTTTTAGATACTGATCACTAGAAAAATTAATAGCCTTATAGCTAAAAAGTACCACAACTATCGCTAAGAATATTTTTAATACACCTTTATAATATTTTCTATCAAAAAATTTAATAATTGAATATACAACTGTCACTATCATTAAACTCAATAGTGTTGTTCTTGACCCTGAAAGAACTACATATGTAAAATTGAAGAAGATAGTTACTAGTATAATTATCTTATAATTTTTAGTCACTTTTAACAAGATACTTCCTAAGTATATAATTACTATTAACGAAACTATAGACAAGTAATTAGGACTTGCTAGGATACCAAATAACCTTGATTCCATAAAACCTTGTCTTATTAGCAAGCCTTTGTAGTCATGAACCCTGTAGCCTTTTATCATCAAAAATTGAACTAGTGATATAACTACACCTACAGTATTTATAAATGAAATTATAATAAAGAATACATTATATAATTTTATACTGTTTTCTCTAGAAATAACTTTAAATATAGGATATATTGCGAAAAAGTATATATAAAAAACTACCATGTTTTTCACATTAGCTACATACCCTTCTCTTATTACAAATAAACAAGTTACTATATTCAAAATAAAAAATAGTATTAAATATTCTATATTTTTCACATTAAAAAATATTTTTTTTGTACATAAATTAAATGTCGCTATTAGTACTCCTAACAAAGTCATAGAGGCTGTAATTATTTTATTTGCTGAAATAAATTGCAGTGGTACAATCAAACCACACATACAATACACAGAAATTGTTACTATAAACAAAAGATTTATTTTGAAGTAATTTTTATCTATTAGTTTTATCATGATTATCTCCTAATTTGTTTTTCTTTTAAGTATTTTTTTATACAAATTCTTATGAATTAGTAAGAAAACAAAACCTATTTTTCTTCCCCTAGTAAACAATTTATCCTCTAATATATTTTTTCTATTTGTTTTTAAATAATTTATTAATTTATTTTCTAATTCTTTATCTGTATAATCTTTATCTACTAATAATCTATCTAGAACATAAAAATACGCCCAATTCAGCCTAGTTATAGCTACATTTAACAAATTCGGATAGTTATTTTTAATAATATCGTAATTTTGCTCATATGCTTCTATTACATTTAAAAATTTTGGAGAAAATTTTTGTGTAGTAATGCTATTTCCTCTGTGAATATAGTAGTATTTTTTTTCATTTGTTGCTGCTATTATGTTGCACTTATCTAGAAGTTTCACCATTATAAACGCGTCTTCTGCTATTTTTCCAATTTCAAATTTTAAATCTTCAAATAAGATCTTTTTATATAATTTATTAACAGCCGTAACTGAAAGAATTTTTGCTTCCATTACCATTTTTATAGCTTCCTCTTTAGTTAATTTCCACTGCTGTATTTTTGTAACTTGATTTTCTACAACACCGCTAAACACATCATAATGTCCGCACATAGAGATATCCGCTTCTTCTTTTTTCAGGTTATTTAGCAAGAGTTCATACATATCTTTATCAATATAATCGTCGCTATCTATGAACCCTATTAAATCCGAAGTAGCTTCTTCTATTCCACGATTTCGCGCAGAGGAAAGTCCACCATTTTCCTTGTGAATTACCCTAATTCTGTCATCTTTTTGAACTAGTTCGTCACAAAGCTTTCCACTATTATCAGTGGAACCATCATCTACTAAAATAATTTCAAGATTTTTATATGTTTGATTAATAATAGAATCAACGCAACGTTCTAAATATTGCTCTACATTGTACACTGGAACAATGACACTAATCTTATCTCCCATATTCTCCTCCGTATTCTAAGTAACTTTTCTCCATATCCGTTACAAGAGCATCATGATGAGGGACTTGTTTTTCTTTCGGCGGTGGAGTCATATAATCACCGAAGGCTGTTTTTAAATATACATCATAACCTTTAGGAATCGGCATTTTTGTCTGTTCGAACGGCATAAATATACTTTCGTCAAAAGCATCCAACGGATATTTTTTTTTCATATATCCCGGTCCTGAACAAAGTTCTGTTATACCATCGCTTTCTGCTCTAGTGTATTTCGTCATCTCATGTTCCGCTTTTTTCCAAATTTTATAACGTAAAGTTTTCGGAGTAATACCTAATAAAACTGTACTTCCTATTTGCATTAATTTCCCATGATTTGTTGGAATAGTTTGAGCACAAAACAGCGAGTATATTAACGCCCAACGCACTTGTTTTTTTCTACTTGTGCTATCTTTAGGATAGTAATCAAGCGGCAGCACATCTAACGCTAAACCGTGCGGCATATTTAAATCCTGTTGGTAAGGTTTAATACATGTAGTTTGAGTATCACGAATAGTAATAAATAAATTCCTATCAACAAAATCTCTATTACTTTTTGACAAAAAATATCTTTTATCAGCATACTTCTGCCACAACACCTGTAATTTTTCGTAATCTTCACGAGGCATAAAAAAATCTAAATCATCATCCCACGGAATAAACCCTTTATGCCTTAAAGTACCAATCGCACCACCGCCACACAAGTAACATAGTAAGCCATGTTCATTACAAAATTCTACAAAATACTCAGCCATTTCTAAACTTCTATTTTGAATTTCCTGTAAATTACTCACCCACAACCTCCGTTACAATTCGTTTAAATTTATCTATTATTACATCAATATCACTGTCACTTAAGCATGTATGAAGTGGCAAAGTAATCTCGTTTTCGTAATAAGCATACGCATTTGGATAATTTTTTATATCAAAACCGAGGTTATGATACGCTGTTAATAATGGTAAAGGCTTATAATGAACATTACAGCTAACGCCAATCTCTGCCATTTTTTCTATAATTTTACCTCGTTGTTCAAACGTTGCACCTTTTATATGAGTAATGTAAAGATGCCTACATGATTCAAAATTCTCCGTTTTATGCACTAACGGTACTATGCGTGTACCTCTAAAAGCTGTATCATATTTTTCAACTATTTCTTTTCTTCGCTTCAACAGATCCGGATAGCGTTTTAGCTGTACAAGGCCTATTGATGCCGCCAAATCAGTTAAATTACATTTATAACCAGGTAATATAATATCATACTCCCAAGACCCTGCTTTCATTTTAGACAAAGCATCTTTTGTTTGACCGTGCAATGATAAAATTTGAAACTCTTTATATAACTCATCATTATCAAATACCGGATTATTTCTCCACGTAACACTACCACCTTCCGCTGTAGTAAAGTTTTTTACCGCATGAAACGAGAATGTGCTAAAATCGGCAACACTACCAATTTTTTGCCCCTTGTACACACTTCCTAACGCATGTGCCGCATCAGCAACAACAGCCACTCGCCCTAGCTTTTCTTGATATTTTCCATTCGGTTTAAACAAATCTTTTTTACTATCTACAATGCTGAATATACGTTCATAATTGCAAGGTATTCCGGCTAAATCCACCGGAATAATGGCTTTTGTTTTAGATGTAATGGCTTTCTCCAATTTATCATAATCCATCTCATGACCATTTTTTTGAATATCAACAATAACAGCTTTCGCGCCAACATGATAAATAACACTACATGATGCAGTATAAGTCATTGCCGGAACAATTACCTCGTCCCCTTTACCGATACCTAACACACGCAATGCCAATTCAAGAGCAGCCGTTGCAGAATTAAAACAAACCGTTTTCGGTGTATCGGTAAATTCTGACAATCTACGCTCCAATTCTTTTGTTTTCGGTCCTGTTGTAATCCAACCTGACTTTAAAGTGTCAATTACTTCGTTAATTTCTTCTTCGCTAATATCCGGCGGAGAAAATGGAATATTGTATCGTTTCATTATTGTTCTCCTTAGTTACATAGTAAGTATCACTAATACCATTATTACTTTTATTACTGTAATTATTTTCTTAAAATACTCTTCTAATTTCTACTCATTGTCCGTTTTAATAATACAAAATATACTGCTTAAAACCGCTTTAATCAAATATTGTATTACTATTTTAAACCAGCAGAACGCTTTTTTTAATTACTGTAATTCTACATTTTTATACTCTTGATTATATCAAATTACAACATAATAATCAATTATAGGTTTTATATGAAAATCAAAGTATATATTATTTTACAAACATTGCTATTAGGCTCGTTTCTATCCTTTGTGGTTGATTTCTTAAGGTTACCACTACTATAGAATTAGCAACAAATAATATTTTGTATATAAATATATAATTTTACCTACATAACAAAAATAAGCTCCATATCACTCAATAGATACAGAACTATTTCTATTCACATTTTGCATTTTCTTAACTGTTATTAGTAGTTATCTTAATACTACAACCACAGTTTTTATCATAATTTTAATATCATTTAAAATACTGAATTCTTTAATATATTGTAGATTATATTTCATTTTCTCCGGTAATACTTTTTCCATATAGATATCATCAATGGATAAATCACTATCCTTATATCGTGCAATCACATCATCTTCATCTTTATATTCAATACTGGCAGGGGAAGTAATACCCGCCGGAAGCAAAAGTGTTGCATTCATCTCATCGGTATATTTATCAACATATTTCGCAACCTCCGGTCGGACACCTACAAAACTCATATCACCTATAAGAACGTTAATAAGCTGTGGCAATTCATCAAGTCGCAACTTACGTAGTTTTCTGCCCGCTCTACTAATACGTGGATCATCTTGAAGGGTAACGGCTGAACCGATTTTGTCGGCATCTTGCACCATCGTTCTAAATTTGAAAATTTTAAACGGTCGACCGTAAATCGTAATTCGTTCCTGTCTATAAAAAATAGGTCCCTTACTATCTACTTTTATCCATAATGCTAAAAATAATATTACCGGTGACAGTATTATTAACAAAAATAATGCCAACAACTTGTCAAAAAACAACTTCAAATACAACGACATTTTGCGTTGTTCTATTATTTTTTTATATCTATCTACTATTTCAGTTTCAAATCGTTTATCAATACTACTCATTTCGCACCTTACTACAAAATTATTTCTATTTATTATACCATAAATATTCTATCATGTGTTATGAAAATGTTAAGATCATGTACTATACGGTTAAAAATAAGCAAATACAAAACTGATAAGATATGGTAAAAATATAACGTTTTATGTTATAATGGTATTAATTAAGTAAAAAATGAGAATATTTAAGGAGAATATATATGATATATGCTGGAATATTAGCAGGCGGGACAGGAACTCGCATGGGCATAAGTAATATGCCTAAACAATTTCTTGATTTAGGGAATAAACCTATTATTATTCATACGATAGAAAAATTCGTTCTTGAACCTGAAATTGAACGAATTGTTGTTGGGGTACATGAGGACTGGGTTAGTCATGCAGAGGATTTGATTGATAAATATTTACCTACATTCCGTGGAAAAATAATTATTACCGCAGGAGGTAGTGATAGAAATACAACAATAAAAAAAATAATTGAATCTATTAACGATTATAAAAAGTTAGAAGATGATGATATTGTCATAACGCACGATTCTGTACGCCCGTTTATTACATTACGTGTTATAAGAGATAATATCCGACTGGCAAAAGAAAACGAAGCGGTAGATACGGTTGTGGAAGCGGTGGATACGATTGTAGAAAGTACAAACGGGAATTATATTACAACTATTCCCAATAGAGCACATTATTATCAAGGGCAAACTCCTCAAAGTTTTCGTTGTAAAGATTTTCTATCATTATATGATTCGTTGAGTGCGGAAGAAAAATCAGTGCTTACAGATGCTTGTAAAATTTTTGTTATCAAAGGGAAAAAAGTTGCTTTAGCTAAAGGAGAATATTCGAATATTAAAATAACAACGGTAACGGATTTGAAAATAGCTAAAGGGATGTTAGAGGACGAGTAAAATGATTAATCATATATACCAACTAATAAAACCGAAATTTATTAATGTTAAATATAAGGAAGAAGATTTATCCAACGGAGATAAAGTTATTATTCGCCCGAATTATATGGCTGTGTGCCATGCCGATCAACGTTATTATCAAGGTAAGCGTGATCCTAAGATACTTGCCAAGAAGTTGCCAATGGCACTTATTCATGAATGCTGCGGTGTAGTTATTGCAGATCCGACCGGAACATATAAAGTAGGACAACACGTTGTAATGATACCAAATCAACCGCCTCGTGCAAGTGATGAAGAAATGTATGAAAATTATATGCCGGGGACTCACTTTTTATCCAGCGGATTTGATGGCTTTATGCGTGAATTTATTGCTTTACCTGCAGATAGAGTAGTACCTTATAACACAGTTGATGATAGTGTTGCCGCAATAACTGAATTTATAAGTGTCGGAATGCACGCTATGGAACGTTTTTTGAAAGATTCACACAGTAAAAAAGAACGTATTGCGATAATTGGTGACGGTAGTCTTGCGTTTGTTATGGCAAATATTGTAAACTACACATTACCGGAAACGCAAATTATTGTGATAGGAAGACACTGGGAAAAATTAGAGCTATTCTCGTTTGCCAAGGAAACATATTTAACAGATGATATTCCTGCTGATCTTACATTTGATCATGGATTTGAGTGCTGTGGTGGAGATGGAAGCGGATATGCTATTAATGATATTATTAAATATATTAAACCGCAAGGTAGTCTTGTCTTAATGGGAGTTAGTGAATATCATGTAAGCATAAATACACGTGATATCCTTGAGAAAGGTCTAACCTTAATCGGTTCATCACGTTCCGGACGAAGTGATTTTGAAAAAGCAATAGCGATGCTTGAAGATAAAAAATTTGAACGTAGATTTAAAAACATTATCTACTTAGAACAATCTGTAAAAAATATCGGTGATATTCATAAAATATTTGCAAGCGACTTAAACAATGCTTTTAAAACAGTGTTTAAATGGGATATATAGTAAAGATATGAGCGAAATAATTAATACAAGAAAAAATATCTAAATTGTTGAAGAAATACTTCCTGTAAATTATACTATAAAATTTTTTAATAAATAATCAAATAAGGTAATATGCTCTATGTCAAATACTAAACATCGAAGGTACTAGTTTCCAAAACTTGGATAAGTTTTGGAAACTAGTACCCTTTCATTCTCAATATTATTTATATTTTACATAAAACCGTTTTCCCCATAATTTTCGTGAAAAAAGATAAAAAATATTTTAAAATAAAACTAGCCATTTGGTATAAAACTCATTAATTTAACCAATCAACTTATTTTATCATCTCTCTTAATTCCTTTATATCTATAACTTTTAAATATAAAATTAAGCTGATGTATACCATTCCACCTACTAAAATATACATTACTAATCCTATTATATTAGATAATCCAACCAATACTTTTAATAATTCTATTACAATAAACATTATTATTGTAGAAAACAATATTTTAATAAATTTGTTATTAAAAATGATACGAATATCTACTATTTTTCTACTGTAATTCCATTGTAAGATAAATACTAAAAATTCTACAATAACCGATGTTATTGAAGCACCGATGTACCCCAATAAAGGAATTAATGCGATATTTATTAAAATACTGACAATCGCCGGTATAGTTGTAGACAACATAAATTCCTTATTTTTATTTCTAACAACAAGCACTTGATATCCTAAAATATTAGTCCAACCTATAAATAAAATATTAAAAGAAATAATATATAAACTGTATTTTACATTTCCAAAATTCTCCCCTAAAAATAAATTAACGAACAATTCATTAATAACCATCAACCCAAAAATCATAGGAAAAATTATTACATTATAAACCAAAAAAGAAAATTCAACCATTTGTAGAGCTTCTTTTTCTTTTTTTTCAGCTAACAAATTAGCAACTCTCGGCAACATCACAGCCCCTAACGAACTGACAATCGTAAGCAAGATACTTATTAATTTTTGACTTTGGTCATAAATACCGACATCATAAAAAGACCCAAATATTCCCAGTAACGTTCTATCCATAACAACATACAATGAAATTGCAATCTGTGGTAAAAATAGTAATATTGTAGGTTTAATATTTTTCTTTATGCCGTCCCATCTAAATTCAGGTTTTCTTATATACTCTCTAGCAGGAAACCACATTATTAATTGCCCTAAAAAATCAAAAATAACTAGAATAAAAACATAAAGGTAAATCTGATTTTCATTTTTAATAAATAGAAAAATACTAATAACCCCGAGTAATCTTACACTCGCATTTCTTATTGTGATTCTTTTAAAATCTTCTCTGCCGGTAAATAACCAAGATATATCTAAAAGTTTTGAAAACAAACTAATAACTAACAAAACAGCTATTTTATTATTCATCGTCGGAACTAAGTTAAGTGCTCCACAATACAATAAAATTGATACTATACTTGTTGTTACCTGAATAGCATAAATATTCCAAAATGTTTTGTTTACGTTGGTTGATGAAGCTATCTGCTTTGTACCGTAAATATTTATTCCCAGATTAGCCAGTAAAACAAAATAGCTGACAATAGAATTATAAAAACCGTAATTCCCCAAATTTTCGCTTGTAAAAACACGTGTTACATAAGGTACCGTTATAATTGGCAATATAATATTTAATAATTGGTATGATACATTGTATAAATAATTTTTTAAGAGTTTCACAATAAGTCCCCTTTTCAAAATTTTCGTAACTTTTTATTGAAATTATTTGTTTTATACAAAATTCTTTGTTGATTATTCTTTGTAGCGGTAACGGTAAAATATTTTGCATTTTACTTGGAGATTTTTGAACCTTAGTCAAAATCAATTCTCTATAAGTCAATTATAGGTATCTATTTCATTACAAATCTTTATCGAAAATTTAGCCTGAAACATACCCGCTACTTTTCTAATTCATTTCTCACCACATCTAATACTCGTTCAACTACTACGTGCATATCGTAATATTTATAATCTGCAAGACGCCCGCAAAAAATAACATTATTATTTTTATTCGCCTCTTCTAAGTATTTTTGATATATCGCATTATTTTTTTCGTCATTGATTGGATAATATGGTTCGTCTCCACGTTGCCAACTAGTTGAATATTCACGTGTAATAACAGTTTTTTCTTGAGTTCCGTATTCAAAATGTTTATGCTCAATAATTCTGGTATATGGTATTTCTCGTTCGGTATAATTGATAACTGCATTTCCTTGGAAATTATCTTCATCTAATATCTCATGCTCAAAACGAAGACTTCTGTATTCCAATTCGCCATATTTATAATCAAAATATTGATCTATCATTCCGGTGAAAACTACTTTTTTAGCACAGCCTTCCAATTCCTGTCTATTTTCAAAGAAATCTACATTCAGTTCTACTTCTATACCTTTTAACATATTTTCAATAATAACGTTATACCCACCGATTGGTATACCTTGATAACGATCATTAAAATAATTATTATTAAACGTAAATCTTACTGGCAACCTTTTAATAATAAACGGCGGTAATTCTGTTGCACTTCTTCCCCATTGTTTTTCTGTATACCCTTTGATTAGCGTTTTATATACATCTGTTCCAATCAGTTTTATCGCCTGTTCTTCCAAGTTTTTAGGTTCAGTATCTTGCAAGTGACCGGTTTGCTCCGCTATTTTAGTTTTTACTTCAGCCGGAGTTTTAGTCCCCCATAAAGCATAAAATGTATTCATATTAAATGGCAGGTTATATAATTTCCCTTTATAATTTGCTACCGGTGAATTTATATAGTTATTAAATTCGGCAAATTGATTGATATAATCCCATACTCCCTTGTTTGAAGTATGGAAAATATGTGCTCCATACTTATGCACATTAATACCTTCTATATTTTCACAATAAATATTTCCGCCGATATGACTTCTCTTATCTATTACTTTTACTTTTTTTCCTTTTTTCGTTGCTTCATAGGCGAAAATTGCCCCTGAAAGTCCTGCACCTACTATTAAATAATCGTACATGTTAAAACCCCTTTTAATAATATTCAAAAATATATTTTAGTTATATTATTGACTTATATCTTAATAATATTCTTTAAAATCGGAATTCTATATATTATTTCCGATATTAAAAGACTTATTCCTATCGTTAATCCAAATACCAATATTGTATCATACCAATACCCTATTTTTATAATCTTCACTAAGAATTTTATCACATAAGTATGCAATATGTATACCCCCATCGTTAAGGCGGACAAATGATAAATAGTATTTTTGTAATTTTGTTTAATTGTAGAAAAATCCAACTTTAAAAATATAATAAAGATACCTATGCTGAGAATTTTTATAAACAAGCTGTCATAAAAATACTCTGCAAAAATATTATGATGAATACTTTTGGCTACAGAATATAAAAATATCGGAGAAACAAATAACATAATTAAGAAAAAGCAAGTTATATATTTATTTATCTTAAGTTTAATTATAAATTCTTTTCTACTACCTATGTAAGCTCCAATAATATAGTAAAAATACCACGTCCATAATCTAAAAGTTTGTGGAATGTATCTTTGTATCGGTTCCACTATTACAAATAAATTGATAATTTCTATTATTATTCCTACTGTCAGCAATAATAACAATATTCTCAAATAATTTTTTTTATTATTTAGTAACTTCTTTAAATATGGTAATGTTAAATATATTATTATTAATGAACCGAAGAACCAAAATTGAAAAAAATAACCCCTTTGCAACAAAGAGCCGACAATTTTCTTTATAGGATTACTATAGAAATCCCTCTTCATTATCCATAAAATAATATTCCAACTAAACACTACAATTACTATATTTTTTATTTTTATAATCAAATATTTATACGATAAATTTAATTTATTCAATAAAAAATAACCATTAATCATAAAAAATAATGGTACAGAAAATGTACCCATGTAATATAAGTACGCACTCACGTTATTACCGCCGAAAAAATCAAAACCTAATATCATAACATGTAACAAGACAATACCCAAACATGCTATAATTTTCAACATATCTATAGTAATATCTCTCATAAATCTTTTCTCCTTAGTAATTTAAGTTACGCTGTTTTTTATGGATATTAATAAATTTTGTTGAGCTATTGTAATATATGTGTCCTAAAATAAACCAAAAAGTATTATAATAAGGATATATAATTAAATCATCTATAATCCCATGAATAGCCAATAATGCAAATATTACTAATAAATAGTTATCCTTTAATTTAGTTATATAAAACATAACTACGGTCAAAATTATTATAAGTAAAATTATAAATATAATTCCATACCTTTGTAATACCTGTACATATAAATTATCTACATAATTGTATGAAGTGAAATTTATTTCTCCGTTTACATCTAACCCGTTTCCTACTAAGTACAACTTCTTCCAAAATAAACCATATCCATATGTTTGTATAGAATCTTGACCTAAAGACAATCTTCCCGAAAGCATACTATTTAAGTTGTATTGCCAATTACTTAACATTTTATAATTTATTGTAAAATAAATACTTATTGTTGAACAAATTAAATACATGAACGGGAAAACATAATATAATAATCGCAGCTTTACATTAGGAAGATATTTTATAATTATTGCAAATATTATAAAACATAAACTTATAAATGAAGTTAGTCTTGAATCTGTATAAATATAAATTAAATAATTTATTATAAATAGTATCCCTAATGTTTTTAGTTTTATTTTTTCTTTGTCTATATATATTTTTAAAAATACTATATTCGAAAAAATAGTAGCTGAATTTAAAGCATACCTAAATCCCAAATATTCTCGAGTTCTATCCGCTTTATTTACGAAAAAATTTTCAATTATGTTAAAATAACTGCTCACTATTACAAAACCCAAAACAAAACTGCTGATTACTAAAGATATTTGTGCTATTTTTTTAAAATCTATATTCCTTGCTGAATAGATAAATACTATCATTAGCGGGATTGTTTTTTGTTCTGTATTGGTAGCCGCCATAAATGTTATTACAGACGATATTATTACTAGTAAAAGTAATATAATATCCTTGTAATTGTACTTATTGTGTGTTAATTCTTTTAATATCAAAAATAAAAGACATACAATTAGTATTGTTTTATATGTTGCTCCATAAAAATATTTATAATATAACGATGTACTTAAAAGAGAAAACAATAAAAATATACTATATGAAAAATAAAAGCATAGTTGTCCTATATGATTTTTTGATATTCTAATTTTCATTGCTTTTCTCCTAAATTCTTATCAATTCTATACCCTTTGGAATTATGTGCCACCTGTTTATCCTTTGGAGGTAACTTTCTATAATTTCCGTACAAATTAGTTAAATATATATCATAATTAGCATACCCTTTAACTTTGTATTTCTCAAAAAGATATTCTTTTTGTGGCAGCATTTCTTTTTTTAACCATTTTTCTTTTTTGCCGTACATACCTGTTATAATTCCTACATATTTGGCATCTTCAAATTTAACAATTTTACATACCGACTCTAACAATCTTACTAAATTATATGAACCTATCTTCTTCAATATCGGTCTATATAAATTTTTTACTTTTGCACTAAATTTTCCGCGTCTGCTTGTGTTCTTTCTTTCCACAGAAGTTAATAGCAATCTTCTTAATTGTTTTATGATAAATACTTGCATACTAAATAAAGATTTATTACTAGGAATACCATCAACTACAAAAATATCTATTCCTATATACGGACAATCCTCTTTCTCCGCCATTTCATCAATTCTGCCTACATCTTTTCTTATATATCTGGAAAAATGACGTGCAAAAGATTTATCTCTATTAGAAATTATTTTTCTGTCATCTGATATAATCAATGAATTGGTTATATTTAACTCCAATAATTTTTCATAATCTGTACGAGGCATGGCAACATCTATATCATCATCCCAAGGTATAAATCCTTGATGTCTTACTGCACCCAACATCGAGCCTCCGCATAAATCATACCTTAAATTATATTCTTTGCAAAGACTATCGAATTCAATTAATAATTCCAGATATGCTCCCTGCAATTCTTTCAATGTCATTAATTTTACAATCCCCAAAAAATTCTCCTTTCTATTCGTATAAACTAACTTTAGCTTGTGAATATTTCTCCATTATGTCTAAAAATAACATACAGTATTCCTTATTGTTTGCGTTATTTACATTAATATTATTTATCAATTTTATAAATTCCAACATTAAATAACGGAAACCATTTCCCTTGTATTCATAAAAGTATTTCTTTGTATCTCTTAAATCCTCATATCTTACTTCAAAATAGTCTATTTTCCACCAAGGAGATGGTACATACACATAACCTTTTGTTCCGGTAATAACCAAGTGCCCTTCTGTCTTTACACCTATCCCCGCTTTAAATGTAGCTGTAGCTTTTCCGTAATCCAAAATGCCTTTTGTTAGATAACTGAAATTATTTTTTTCAAAGCTATACATTTTACATTCACCTATATTTTTTCCCAATATACTGATTATAGGAAACAACACAGTTGAACTCCAATCATAAAAACTTCCTTCATATTTATTTTTAACTACATTATCCATATTATTTAAGATTTGGCTACACGAAATATCTATATCTTTAACCTCTCCTATTATTCCAGATTTCAACTGTAAAAGAAGATGAGTTAACGCAGGAAAATAACGTGTTTTTTCCGCTTCAAACAAAATTAAACCTTTTTTGTACGCATAATCATATAATTCAATCGCTTCTTTTCTATTCAAAAATAGCGGTGGATTACACAATACGTGACAATCGTTTTCCAAAGATTCTTTTATCATAGAATAGTGTTTATCCGCAGAACTATCTATATAAACTGCATCTATACTATCAAAAAATTCTTTTTTATTTGAATAATACTCTAATTCATCGTTGTTATAACCATATGTGTTTTCTTGAGCATATACAGATTTTACACATAATGACCCCACGGTGGTGCTTTCTTTGTAAAATCTATCCGTAGTTCTTCCTGTTCCTAAAAACCCTACCTTTAAAATAGGATTCTGTTCTGTTCTTATTTTGGTACTGCTAATTCCCTCTGTTCTCGGTAGATATACAACCTCGCAGTATTCTTTTAAATAATCAAATTTACCAATCCAGTCAGAACCTACAGTAAATACGTCTATATCATAACTTTGAATATCTATAATCTTTTGACCTACATATTCTTCAATTATTATTTCATCAGCTAATCCGGTTTTTCTTATAGCTTCTATACGCTCTGCTAACGGTTGTTTTACATTTAGCTTCCCTCTCCTCTTATCAAAAGCATCTGCCGTAACTCCAACTATCAGATAATCTCCTAACTTTTTCGCTCTTTCCAAGAGTGCTATATGCCCATGATGTAATAAATCATACGTTCCATATGTTATAACTTTTTTCATCATTATATCCTCACTATTTTAAAATATTTCTTTCTTTTAATTCATATAATGCACTTATTAACTCATTATTTTTCTCTACCGATAAGTTTCCGATGTGTCCTACTCTAAATAATTTTTCTCCTAATTCTCCACCATTAGGGCAAACCCATATTTTATATTCATCTTTCAGTATATTAAATATGTCTTTTGCAGAACAATTATTAGTCAATAAAGGTGTTACCGTGTTAGATAACTTGTATTGCGGTATTGTTAAAGGTAGTTCCTTTACTTTTCCCCTAAAATCATTTGCTAATTTTTCTATTTTTTTTCTTTCCGCTTCTACACCGCCCGTAGAAGAAATTTGTTTTAATCGAGCGTTTAATTGTAACAATATCCCTACTGCCGGAGTAAATGGTGTTTGTCCTCTCTCTCCATCTTTTAATGCTTTTTTAAAATCAAAATACAATATGTCGTGATTTATATTTTTTATTCTATCAATCGCTCTTTCGCTTAATACAATTATTGCCACGCCGGGAGGACAAGCCAACGCCTTTTGAGAACCTATTATCAAAACATCAATACCGTGTTTTGTCACATCAATTTCATCTGCTAAAAAAGCACTTATTGCATCAACAATTAAAAATAAATTATTTTCCTTGCAAAATTTACTTATTAATTCTATATCATACAGTTTCCCTATAGATGTTTCATCCAAATTAACTACGAGTGCTGTAAAATTTTTATTACTATATTTTTCTAATTTTTCAAGAGTTAATATTTCTTCAAACCCTACAACTATTTCTTCATAATTTAATTTTTTCAAACTACAAATTTCTGCAAAACGTGTTCCGAAACTACCGCCATTTATTATTAATATCTTATCTTCTAAAGTCAGAGTATTTATTACGCTTGATTCCATACCGGCTGTACCCGATCCTGTTAAAAAAATTACTCTATCATTATCACTCGCATTGGTTAATTCTTTAACCAACTTTTCATTTTCCAACATAATATCGGAAAATTCATTTGTTCTAAAATACGGTATATCTCCATATGCCTCCATAACTTCCTCTGTTAAATGTACCGGTCCTACCGAAAAATTAATCATCGACTTTTTCTCCTAATTTATATTTTCCTAAATCATATTCTATATATTGATTCCATACTCTTTCTTTTTCCGGGGGGATCTTCATATAATTTCCATATCTTCTCATTAAATAATCGTCGTAATTAGAAAATATATAACAATTTCTTCCTTCAAAATTTACAGAAATAAGCTTTTCTACATCACTTCTTTTTTCAATTTCTCCATAAAAGTGAAATTTATCAACCGGTACCGTAACCTCTTTGGAATTATTATTTTTACACATTCTATTCCACATATCATAACGAGTTGCAAGTGTCTCTATTCTTATAAAACTAATCAATCCTCCTATATACTTTCGTATATTTTTATCATCATTTTTTTTATTTTTATATTTTCTTCGACAAGATAGTAAAAAACCTAAAACTAATGAACCTATACCATGAATATGTTTTAATAGTTTATTATCAAAAACATTTTCTATTATAAAAATATCAATAAATACTCCAACATCATCTAAATCTTGTTCCAAGACCGTTCTATATGTAGTCCCTTTAAGTCTTATCTTAGGGATAACACGACCGTAATTTTGTTTTTCCTCCGGATTTAACATAGAGTATTTATGAGAATATTGTACGTTAATTATATTAATAAATTTTTCAAAACCTTCTCTTGTCATAGCTATATCTATATCGTCATCCCAAGGTATAAATCCTTGATGCCTTACCGCTCCTATGGCACTTCCCCCTATTAATACAAAATCTATCTTATTTTTCTCACATATTTCAATAATGTCATCCAATATCACAAGCAATACCCTTTGTATATTTTTCAATTCCGATTCGGTTAACTGCTTAGCTATTTCTCTCATCATCTTTATCTACCTCAACAATAATTGTTTTATGTGCATTTCTATCTTTCTCTTTCGGAAGTTTCATATAATCTCCATATAAGGTTCTTAAATATGTATCATATTCTTTCGGTCCTATTACTTTTAAATTTTCAAATTTATATTCTTCACAACTACTGTAGATTTTTTTGGGAAATAATTCATTAAATTTATATGATGTTTGACCCATAAAATTAATTGCCCAATCTGATTTTTCATATGGATATTTAGTCAATAATTTATCAAGTTTTATCAATCGATTATTAGTATCAAAATATTTCCCTATAGGAATTACACTCGCTACTTTTATAATAACTTTTTCCAAAAAAGAACGATCCGGTCGTTTTGTATTTACTTTTTCTAGACAAGATATATGATATAATAATCTATTTACTAATAATCTTCCTTTGTGGATCTCTCTTTTTATTCTTCCGCTAGGCATACCGTCTAATGGGAAAATATCCACCCAAACATTTTCTATTCTATTATCTTTACTTCCTAATCTTTTGACTTGATGATTTTTATTTACTATTCTTGAAAAATAATAATGATGATCTGAATTATCATCATATACCCTAAGTTCTAAATTTTCCCCCAAGTATCTTTCTACATTATCTAAGAAATATTTATATTGTTCCCTTGGTATAGCTATATCTATATCATCGTCCCAAGGTATAAATCCCTGATGTCGCACAGCTCCCAGCATTGTTCCGCCTTGGATATAATAAGTTATATTCATATTATCAAATATTAGTAATAGTTGTGAAAAAATATCTAAAATTTCTTTCTGCAATGTATTCAAGTTACTATTATTCTTATCGATTTTCATTTTATACCTCACTACAACTCACTAAGAGTCTTATCCAGAACTCTTCCAAAATAGTATCCCTCTCTAATTTTTTGAGATATACTTTTTACATTTTCTAAAATCTCAGAATAACTTTCTGTGTCAAGTGATATTAATTTTTCTTCTAATTCACTTAAATTACTCACAGTAAATCCTAAATTATTATCCTTAATAAAATCTGATATTGCCGCTTCTTCCCAAACAATAACCGGAAGTCCTGCTGCTAAATATAGTGACGTCTTATGCGGATTATTAAACTTTAAATATTCTCCTGTATTTCCTGTACAAGTTTCAAGTGAAATACCATCCCATACTAAACCGAAATCTCCCTTAATATTTTTTATTAAATCATTAGGAGGAAATGAACCAACATATTTAGCATTGTCTGTTAATTTTTCTTTTTTTAAATTTGGTCCATATAGATTAAACATAACTTTTTTAGAGTTTTTTATTAAATCATAGATATAACTACTCTTACCTGCTGCTAAGTTACCTGCTATGACAATTGTGTTATATTTTATTCCAATATTATAACTAGGTTCTATTTCACTAAGATAATCAAATATTTGTAATTCTTCTAATTTTTCTTCTTCTATTCCTGCTTCAACCAAATAATTGTGCATTTTAATATTATGACATATTATTTTGTCGAATTTTTTCAATAATTCCGTATCTGCAAGTTTGTTTGTATTTTGATTGTTTTTTATAACTCCATCTATCCCTTTTCTCAAAGATTCCAGATCATGTATAACAGATATAAATTTTATTTTTTTATATTTTTGTAATTTAGGAATTAAAAAATTAGCTACTCTTACGCCATACATCGGGTGTTGAAAGATTACCCTATCACCTTTTTTCAACTTCCAGAACATCTTTAACCAATTATACCCTACTACAAAAAATAGCCACGCTTTTTGATAAAATTTACTTTTATATGTAGGGAATTTAGGAAATAAAATTTCTCCCATTCCTCTTTTTTTAGCTATATTAGAGATATCTTCAGGAGCTTTTATGCCCGCAGTATCTCTCAATTCTTTTTTTATACTTATACAATAATCCATTTTGACATCTATCCTTATATTATATATTTCACACTCTACATTTTTGTTGTCTCTTCATCTATACTTAATTACACTCTACGTACCTTTGATTCTTTGTTCTGAAAAGATAAATTCTCACAGAAAACCAAATTAATCGGTCGTATAATCAGCTATAATATTAACTTTAAGCATATTTCTCCTTTTCTATCCTTTTGCACTTCTTATTCACTTCCCTTTATTTACTTCCTTCTCTTTTTAATACTACCATTATTGTTTTTACGATTATTTTTATGTCCAATCTTAATGACCAGTTTTCAATATACTTCATGTCAAGTTTTATAACTTCTTCAAAGTCTGTTATGTCACTTCTACCATTTACTTGCCACATTCCCGTAATTCCCGGTTTCACTCTCATTCTCTTGAACTGATGCAAATTGTATTTTTCATATTCATCTACTGTTGGTGGTCTTGTCCCTACCACACTCATATCGCCTTTTAAGACATTTATAAATTGTGGCAACTCATCTAATGACCAATCCCTCATTTTCTGACCGAATGGAAAAACCCGCGGATCATTGTCCATTTTAAACATAAGATTTGTTGTATGTTCATTTTGTACTAATAACTCTCTTTTTCTCTCTTCCGCATCTAGGTACATACTTCGAAATTTATAAATTTCAAATCTTTTCCCGTTTTGCCCTATTCTTACCTGCTTAAATATTAATGGTCCGGGTGACTGTCTTCTCACCTTAGGATAAATTATTACAGCTACCAATGCTGTTAAAATTGTTCCCGATATTCCTAAAGTAATATCTATTACTCTTTTTAATATCATTTGCCTCAATGTTGATATTTTTATTGCCGACGTAAGATATACGTCATCTCCTTGAAAAGTTAATGTTGAATTACTTTTTATTCCCTTAAAAATCGGTGTTATATTAATTTTTAACGGTATTCCTAAAATATCAAAACCCTCCAAAATTTCTACAACGTTTGATTCATGGCTCACACTAGCATAAATCTCATCGACTCTATTGTGGGATAAGAACTCTCTCATTTCCTCCATATTGTGAACAATAGGTATATTATTATAAATTTTCTTTTCAGAATTATTAAAATAGGCTACCACCTGATAGTTGGCAGGAAAAGCCCCGAACTTATTGAGATCTTCAAAATTTGACAAAATAATTATTTTTCTACTATCATCTCGATATTTTAAATTTATTATTTTAGCTATTGTTCTAAATATATAAATAATAATAAATAATGCTATACTAAAAATCGGAAGCGATAAATCTTTAATAGATATTAATAACATGGCATTGTGAAATACTACTAAATATAACACAAAAAGTGATATTAATTTTAAAACATATAAAAACGTAGACTTTAATTCTAATAAATACCCTCTATCCGTTATCGTCCAGTATTCTTCTGAAAATAATGAAATACTTACCGCTATTAAAGACAATACAAAGAAGAAATACAGATTGTATTTACCCGAAATAGAATCGAAACACGTCATGTATGAAATGAACAGCGCTAATATATCAAATACTAAAAACAAAACTTTATTATTTCTTCTTACATAATACATACTTTTTCCCTATTAAATTTGTTACTAATTTTCTTTCCCATATTCTCCGTAACCTCCATATGCACCATAGCCACCGTAAGTTACTTCTTTAACATCTACTTTATTTAAAATTACACCGAGGAATTTTGAACCTGCTTTTTCCAGTTGTTCTTTTGATTTTTCCAATACTTTTTTCTTAATTTTGTTTGATTCTACAACTATTGCAAAACCATCACATTTTTGGGAGATGATTGCGGCATCCACTACTGCTCCGATTGGAGGAGTATCAATAATTATATAATCATAATATTCTTTAAAGACATCTATCATAACATTAAAGTTTCGATTTTGCAGTAGTCCTGTAGGATTTGGAGGCACTTGTCCTGCCGGTATAATATTCAAATTATTAACATCCGTTTCATAAATAATATCCTCGATTGGTGATACTCCTGATAAATAGTTTGTTAAACCGTTTATTTTATTTTTAAACTTAAATCTACCTGCCATTACCGATTTACGAGTATCGGCATCTATTAATACTGTTTTTAATCCAAGTTCCGCCAGTGAGATAGCCAAGTTTATAGACACCGTACTTTTCCCTTCGTTCTCACTTGTTGATGTTATGGCTATTACTTTAATATCTTTACCAAGAAATTGCACATTTGTTCTTAACGCATTGTAATATTCTTTTATAGATGAATCTACTATTTTTTCATTATTCAGTACACTTATTTCCGCCATATTATCCTCCTATTTTTTATTTCCTTTTGTATCAGGTATTATCCCTAACAACACCATATCTAATCCTTCTTCTATATCTTCAGGTCTACGTATTCTGTCGTCCAGTAGTTCTAATAATATAACACCTAATACCGATATGATAAAACCTAATACTGTAGCCAAAACAGCGTTTTTCACTATATTCGGTGAACTTGGTACCACTGCCGGTTTTGCTTCTTCCAATGTTGTTACATCATCAATTTTTGTTACTTCTTTAATTTTAGCGGCTGATACTTCTTTTACGGCGTTTGCTAATTTACTGGCCGCTTCCGGATCTTTATCAGTTACCGAAATAGAAATAATACGAGTATCTTTCGGTGCATCTACATTAATTTTTGAAGCCAATGTTTTTGTCGACAATGTCAAACCGTTCTGTGAAATGACATCTTCTAATACTTTATTAGAAAGAATGATTTCTTTATAGTCTTTTACCAAAAGCGTTCCCAGTTGAACATCTTGTGTTGTTATCGCTTTATTGTCATTTTTTTGATTAACAACATATACTTTGGTTGTACTTTGGTATTTCGGTGTCGCAACAAATAGACTGTAAGCTAACGCCACCACCGTAAATGTTAGCGAAATTACCGCTATAACTAATTTTTGACTCCATAACTTTCTCAATAGAAATAGTATATCTATTTGCACAAAATCTTGTTCGTTGTTGTTCATTATTATTTCCTTTCGCTTTATATAATTTTATTCATTAGTAGCCTTTCGGCATTTTTTTCAAATAATTCATAAGCCACTGTCGTTCCGTATTTCTTTTCTATTATATCGTATGCTTCTCTCATATGGGGTCTTCGTAAGGTCATATTGTGCATATCCGATGCTATAAAATGTACGAGTTCGCCGTCCAAATATTTTTTTGCACGCTTTTTATAGTGTTTATGTTTATCGCCAAAAAGTTTCGTTTTTAAGACACTTGCCGCATTAACCTGCATATAACACCCCATATTTATTAATTCTTGAACATGATTTAAATCTTTTTCAAGACAAGCGTATCTTTCTATATGAGCTATCACCGGTGATAATCCTAATAAAATTATTCCGTTTAATGCTTTGTACATTTCTCTATAGCTGATTCCGTAAGAAAATTCTACCAATATATAATCAGTGCCTGCCAATGTCGGGTATTTTCTACTTTCAATATTAGCAAGTTCCCCTTCCTTGTAGAAAATCTCACTCCCCAAATAAACATTCAAATCTTCCGAAATATTTTTAGCTATTTTTTCTACTTCTTTAAAATTTTCTTTTATGGTTTCGATACTTTCTTCAAACATCCCGCGTCTACGGTGAGGTGTCGCTATTATTGTTCCGACACCTTGTTTAAAGCTTTCTCTAAGGAGATCTTCAGTATCTTCTTTTGTTTTAGCTCCGTCATCCACTCCAAACACAATATGGGAGTGAATATCTATCATCCTGTGTGAATCTTTCATTAATTATTTCCCATCCAATACATTTTTAATATTTTCACTAACTTCTTTTAAACTGTTATTATCTATTTGTGTCATATAAAGATTAGCCCCCGGCATTGCATATGACGGTAGTCCCATTGTACCATGTCCTGTTAAAGCTTGTGATGATACGGTGTAATCTTTTCCTGCACTAAGTTGCTCGTTTGCCAAGCTCATCGCTGTTTCCAACGGCATATTAGTTTGGATAGATTCGCTAAGTTCTTTAATTATACTGTTATAGTTTGCCAACCCTTCTTTAGAAGAAAGTTTTTTGATAATTGCCGCAATAACTTTTTCTTGATTTTTACCACGATCATTATCTCCACCGGTTAAACCGTAACGTTCTCTAACAAAAGCAAGAGCATGTTGTGAGTCAAGGTGAACCATACCGGGACTGAAATCATAACCGCCAATATGTGATTTAAAACTTTGATCGTTATAAACATCTATTCCCCCAAGTGTATCAATTAACTTCAAGAACGATGTAAAATTAAGCCTTGCATAATAATCTATTTTAATTCCATATAGATTTTCGAGAGTATGTATAGAAGCATCCACCCCATAAACTCCGGCATGGGTCAGTTTATCATATTGATTATTACCGCCGTCTGCAATTTTCACGTAAGAATCACGCGGTGTAGTCGTTAGTAATATTTTTCCGGTGTTTTTATTTACAGTCATAATTATATTGACATCTGAACGTGATACCGATGAGATAGGCCCGTAAGTATCAATACCGCTGATATAAACGTTAAAGGTATCCCCTGCTTTCGCATTATTTTTTGCAGTTACCGCTTTTGTTATCTTAAATTCATAAATTTTCTTAGTATTTTCTAAAAACTCCGGATATTGCGCTGTGATGAAACTCTCATATGAACTATTTAATATCATCGCTTGAGTTTTCCCACTTTTGAGCTGTTCATAACCGGTTACATAGTTTTTTACTTCTACCAAGTTTAAACTTAGCTTCTCATTATCACGAATATTTTTCATCAGTTTATTAATATTTTCACCGTCTGCCGAAACAGGTGCGGCTATTTGTTCACCGGCAATATCTTTTAAGTTATTTGCTTTATTATTTTTTAATACTACAACACTCATGGTATATTCATTGACACCGGCTGTGTTGTTCAGGTTATTAAATAAGTTTATCGCTGTTCTGAATTGTAAAAATGTAAATATTAATATTACATTTAAAATCAATAAAGCTATGGTTGTAAAAAGTTTTGCTTTTCTTTTTATTAATAACACTATAGAAATAATAAATACAAAAATAATTACAGCTAACAGTATATAATTAACACCTCTAAAATTTAAAAAATTATACTTCAGCATGGTGTATCCGACCAGTACCCCGCTTATTAACAGCACAGCACTTAATATACCGTTTATGATATCAAAACCACCTATTTTTCTACCGGATTCCTCTTCAAAATTTCTTTTATTTCTTCTTGACATTTCTCTAATTCCTAACTTTATAAAATTATCTTCTATCCATTCTATCACTTATTTTAACTGTTGTCTATTACATTAATGTTACACACATAGATACGTACAAAATTTTAAAAAGTTTCTATAATTTCTATAAATAATTGGAACAATTTAGGAGAAATTACCTTAATATTTTAAATTAGCTCAAAATATTTACAACTATAACTACATATTACCAATATAATATTTTTAAAATTTCTATTTTATTTTTTAATTTTATAATATTTCTCTAAACATTTTAGCATTAGTTGTTTTTTATTTTTTATTAATTCTCCGTCAACTTGGTAATAATTTTGATTTGTTTTTACCGTTAATGTTTTAGCAGTATATATTTCCACTTTTTTTAATTTGTCATGACGTTTTAATAGTAAACATAAATAATTATAAACAAAAAGTGGCGGATTCATGTTTCTCATAATTAATATATGGAACATGCCGTCTTTACCGCTTGCAGTATGGGAAAATTTTACTCCTCCCCCTTCATAAGGTTGTAACATCACATTTAATAGATACAGTTTAGTAGTTTCTATTTTTTTATTATTAAAGATTATTTCAGCATTATATTTTTTTAAATTTAAAATACTTATAATCCCGCAAAATAAATAAATATACTTCCTAAAATATTTTTTAAACTTCGAACTTTCAACCCTTCTGATAACATCAGCGTTATACCCTATATCAAAACCTGTACAAAATTTTCTTCCATCTATCTCACCAACATCATAATAAGTGATTTCTCCGTTTTCTAAAAGTTTCGTTACCTTTGATACTTTTTTATCAAGTTGCAAAGAACGACCTAAATCATTTCCGGATCCACTGGCAAAATAAATAATATTTTCCTTGTGGTAATTATTCATGACTTCGTTTATCGTTCCGTCACCACCTATAACAATAAGATTATCACCTTTTATTTTGTCCATAAGCGATGTTGCATTTTCTTTTTCTGATGTTTTTAATACTTTATAAACTATTCTTTCCTGTTTTAAACAACATTCAAGTTCCGCTAATTTTTTTAGCGAATTTTTATTATTTGAATTAACAATTATCTCAATCATCACATAAATCCTAAACTATATTCTTCTAAACAATTATACCTTAAAAACACTCTACTTTCAAATTTAATATCATTTACTTTAACTTTTTAACAACAAAAAATATCAATCAAAAAATAAAAAATAGTGAATTATAAAATTCCATATCTAATAATTCACTATGTTTCCATTTATAATTTTATTCTATATATAAATTTTAAATATTATTTTTTATCTAAATATATTTTCTTACTATATTATATTATTTATGGTAAAAGTATAACCAGACTTAAGATTGGATAAACAAATTATCCCCCTTATTGTAAATCTATATATTTATATACAAAATATTATTTTTTGCTGATTTTATAGTGGTGTGGCAACCTTAAGAACTAACTGCTACGCAGTTTCCTTAAGGTTCACCTGAGCTTATAATCTCAGGTGAAGCTAGTATTCCACCACTAAGAACAGCAACGAACTTAATAGCAATGTTTGTAGTGGTAATCACTTTATAAAATTCCTTGTTTTAATTGACTTATTTATATAGATATTATATTATTAGTATATTATTCTAAGTTTATTTTTTAAGGAGGATTTTATGATAGATCAAAGAAAAAAACACGTTACCTTTGGATCCGCTTTTAGTGATTTTTTTAAAGGTTTTGTAGATTTTAACGGTTATTCTTCACGTGCCGGGCATTGGTTTCCGGTCGGAACTATTCACGTTGGATTTTTAATTGTATTAATTGTATTTTTTTATAGTGTATTTGCTTCTTTTGCCGGAATTACATCTCGTGCTTATCGTAATTATGATTACTTTTCCGGTAATTCTTTCGCTGATGCGGCATCTACCGCAACTACCAGTATAGCGGTTATTTTTATTTTAATAGTTATAGGTATTATTATATTAATTCCTATAACAGCAAGCTATGCACGTCGCTTAAGAGATGTAGGTTTTACTAACTGGGGATTGGCTATTTTAATTGTATTGTTTTATTTATTAAATTACTTTACAATATACATAATATCATTTATTTATGTTATAGGATTTTTCTTCATACTAATGTCATTACCTTCTAATGCGCTTGAAACTAATAAAAATGATGATTTTATTAAATTTTTTGTAAGACAGACACCGCAAGCTAAGGCGTACTACTCACAATTTGTTCAATATGATCAATTTGGTAATCCTATTCCAAACTTTAAACAAGGAGGGCAATTTGACCAGTTCGGTAATCCGATAAACCGCAACACAGCTTACGATAGAAATAATCAAAATGCTCAAAGTTTTAATTCTAATAACCAAAGAGGACAAGGAAATTTTGCAAGCGGACAACCAAGACCTAACAGCCAAGGTGTTAATCCAAGATTTAATGGACAAAATTCTCAATTTAATAATCAAGGTCAAAACTTTAATCATTCTCAGTTCAATGGAGATGGTCGAAACGTCAACCCTAATAATCAAGGTCAATTTAACACTAACAATAGAACAGCTCAAAGTTTTAATCCTAACGAACAGGTAAATCCTAATAATCAAGGTTTTAACCCTAGATTTAATAACCAAAATGTAGAGTTTAGCGCACAAAAACAGGATTTTAACTCTAATAATAGTCAATTTAATACGGAAGAAAATGAAACCTTCTCTAAAAATATTGATATTCAAAAAGAAGAGATTAATGTTGAACCGACATTAAAGGAAGAAAATTCTCAAAAAACCGCTCAAATAAATTCAAGAAATGATCGTCTTCAAAAACGAAATACCGGCGATCAGGTAATATATAAACGTAGAAAAAAATAAATTCTAATATTAAAAGAGATTACTCAGCATAAATTGAGTAATCTCTTTTTAACGGTTATCGCAATACTAATAAAGATTAAAAATGGCATATATAAAGTTTTCAGTATATTATAATTAATCTAATTTTGTTAAATAAAATTCACTATCTGTTATTAACTAATTTTGTTTTCATATAGACATATTCTTACTTTAATTTTTTTATTAGTTTGTAGATTATATATATGCCTATAATAACTATTATTATACCAATTATAGACACTAAAATATTACTATAATTAACCATAACTTTAACCTCCCCTTGTTACACAAATAATGGACTTAGGTGAAGAATAAATTATACACAAAGTTTTTTGTTGTTACTTCTGTAGTTGTGAAGTAGTAGTAAAAACTTAAATTTTAGTTTTTTCCAATACTTCATTGGCTTCTTTAAATAATGTTTGTATAACCGTTTTAACCGGTTGTATTTCTTTGACTAATCCGGCGATTTGTCCTGACATAACAGAGCCGTTTACTATATCTCCTTCATATACCGCGCGTCTTAAAGAACCGAGTGTTAATTCTTCAAGTTCCATTAAAGTATTCGATTTTTCTTCTAATTCATGGTAACGTGTTGTTAAGTCATTTTTTAAACAGCGAACAGGAGCACCGAATTTTGTACCCGTAAGCGTTGTTGATGTATCTGTTGCCGAGATAATTGCTTCTTTGTACTCTTTTGAAATCGGACATTCATCAGTTGCTAAAAACAAAGTTCCAACTTGAATGCCGCTGGCACCAAGACAAAAAGCTGCAGCGACACCACGCCCGTCACCTATGCCTCCTGCTGCGATTACAGGGATAGACACTGCACTGGCTACTTGCGGTACTAGGGACATTGTTGTTGTCTCGCCTACGTGACCGCCGGCTTCCATACCTTCTACTATTACAGCTGTTGCACCTAAGTCTTCCATTTTTTTTGCAGTTTTTACTGAAGGGACTACAGGTATTACTTTAACACCCGCTTCATTTAAACGAGGCATAAATTTTCTCGGTGTTCCTGCACCGGTAGTAACTACTTTGACACCCTCTTCTATAAGAATGTCTATTAGTTCTTCAACATTAGGCATCATTAACATTAAGTTAACGGCGAACGGTTTTGATGTCAGTTTTTTACATTCTTGTATTTGAAATCTTAACTCTTCAGCCGTACTACCGCCGGTAGCTAATACACCTAATCCACCTGCGTTTGACACTGCACTGACTAATTCATATCTTGCTATTTGTGCCATACCCCCTTGGATAATTGGATACTCAATATTTAAAACTTCTGTAATATTCATAAGTATTTCTCCTTTCAATATTTATATATTTGTTAAAAAATAAATTTTGCGACCAAATAACAAACGCCCATTAAAATTACTGAAGATAAAAAGCACGCAGAAAACACTCTAAGCCCACGTTTTTTTATTACGGTAAAATTGACACTCATACCAAGTGCTGCCATTGCCATTCCGAGGAAGATATAAGCAACATCGACAAAATAAGGTGCTAACGGTTTTAGTATATTAACGTAACTGCCTAAAATACTCATTAAGATAAATCCGATAATAAAATAAGGCATAGGCATTTTTCCGGTCTCTTTTTCTTTTGAACGAAGATTAATTACAACGAGAACACCTGCAACAACAATAAGCATCAAAACACGTGATAATTTAGCTAAAATAGCCGTATCCAGTGCAACTTGTTCACCGGCACCACCTGCTGCTACGGCGTGAGCTATTTCGTGAAGACTGCTTCCTGTAAAAATTCCATACTCATAAGCGGAAAGTCCTAGATATGGTTTTAGAGTTACTTCAATAAGGGTAAAAATAGTTCCTAATATAGCAACTACCGCTACTGCAAGAACACTGTTTTCCGTTTTAGCACGTAGTTGGGAGCTTACACCCATAACGGCAGCAGCACCGCATATTCCGCAACCACATGATGACAGTAGAGCAAGTTCTTTATCAACTTTAAAAATTCGGCATAAAACATAGGTAAGCACAATCATGAACAATACGACGCAAAAAGCTAATAATAGAGTTTTTTTACCCTCAACTAGTAATTTATCCAACGCCAATTTGAACCCTAATAAGATAATTCCCAGTCTTAAAAATTTATTGCTGATAAATGGAATATCTTTTTTTGTCTGTTCTTTTAGCGGAGCGGATGTTTGCAGCAACATTCCTATTACGAGTGCTATTACCAAATGTCCGAATAATTTTAAAAATGATACATGAGCAAGCTGTTTAGCAATCATTGAAATAATAAACATTAAGACTAATGTCCAGTAAAACCAAATACTTTTTAACCTTTCCATATAATCCTCCTTTTATTTTGCTTCTCTATATTTATTATACTAAGTTGATAGCATTATTTCAATATGATAGTGTAGTAAAATTACTTCTTTATTACGACATTATGTAATATAATATATAGATAAAATTTCTCCCATAAATAATTATAAAAAATATTCTTCTCTATTATTATTTTAGGAAACATAGTATAATAAATTTAAGATTTTTTAATAGGAGATTAATTATGATTTATATTGTTGGGCTTGGTCCTAATGACAGTTACAATATTAAAGAAAATATTAAAACACTTATTCTTGAAAATAAAAATGCAAAAATTATTGCCCGAATTGATGAGCATCCCGCTATGAATTTTTTGCGTGATAATAATATTTTGTTTGAAACTTGTGATAGATTTTATTTAGAAAATGATAATTTTGAAGATACTTATAAACAAATAGCTAAATATATCGTTGATGTTGCTAAAAGTAATGATGTTCTTTATCTTTTGCCGGGGCATCCTATGGTAGCGGAACTTACTACTCAGCTTTTAATAGAAAGTGATGTTGAAGTAAATGTTGTCGGTGGAGAAAGTTTTCTTGATGTTTGTTTTAATGCTTTCAGATTTGACCCTGTTGAGAGTTTTACATTGCTGGATGCAACGAATCTAAAGTCATTTAGCAATATTAATCCATATCATCACATAATAATAACACAATGTTATGATGATTTGACAGCGGCAAATATTTCCACAGAGCTTATGAATTATTATCCATATGATTATGAAGTTAAGATTGTTGAACAAGCCGGTTCGAAGAATGAAAGACTTTATACATCTGCCTTAAATGAATTATCGGCGACCGTAGGAGAAAAGATAAATAATTTACGTGCCGTATATATACCACCGTTTAAAAAAGGGCAGAGTTTTAATATTAAAGATTATACTCTAGAATTTGATGAAAATGCCAATATAACCGAAGTACAGCTTATAGAAAAATTAGAAAATATTATCAAAAAACTTAGAGAAAATAGCAAATCTAGTGATTTATCTCAAAAAAATACAGAGTTGCTGGCAAAGTTAATAAATACAGCACTGGATTTTACAATAGCGGGTGACAGCTATTATGAATTTTCGGATATTTTAGATGAAATGAAAAAGGATAGAAAAAATGGATAATGTTTTAATTTTTTCCAAGAAAATATTAAAAGAAAAAATTGATAAAAACAGCATAGTTGTAGATGCGACATGTGGAAATGGAAATGACACGTTATTTTTAGCGAAAACCTCCGCTAAAAAAGTTTTTGCTTTTGATATTCAAGAACAGGCTATTTTTAATACAAGACAGTTACTCCTAAACAATGAGGTAGACAGTAAGTGTGAACTTATTTTGGATTCTCATTTTAATTTTGATAATTATATTAAAAGTAAAGTACGTGCCGTAATGTTTAACCTTGGATATTTACCTAAAGGAAATCACAATATCACGACGACAGCTGATACAACCGTTACGACAATAGAGAAGTTTCTGAAAGTTTTAGAAATTGGAGGAATTATTGTTATTGTTGTCTATTGGGGTCATGAAAATGGTAAAATAGAAAAGGCGGCACTTTTAGATACGCTAACCGCACTTAATCAGCACAATGTTGAAGTTTTGCAGTATCAATTTATTAATCAAAAAAATAATGCACCTTTTGTTATTGCACTTGAGAAGAAAAAGGAGTTTTAGGCGATGAGAGAAAAAGAAATAGAATTTAAAAATTTATTGACGGAAGATGAATATCAAAGATTATTCACAGCCTTTAATTTAGGAGAAATTAATACAATTATTAATAAAAATTATTACTATGATGATAATGAAAAAACATTAAAGAAATTCGGTGCGGCATTACGATTGAGATTTAGTGGGAGAAAAAATGAAATAACACTAAAAACAAGAAAATTAAAGGGTAATATTGAGATTAATGTTCCGATAGACAACAAGCTTTATCCTAACGCTCCGCAAGTTTTATCGTCATTGCCGGAAGTAATAATGGCGGAATTGAAAGCCATGAATGTAAACATTAAAACACCACTCCTTTTTCAGAAAATAACAACCATACGTAAGGAATTAAGACTATCGCAAGGGTTATTAGTTTTGGATAAAACAATATTTTTAAATGATGTTGTAGACTACGAATTAGAATTTGAAGTTAGTGATTATAACGATGGGAAATTAGCTTTTGAAAAAATACTAAGGGAATTTAATATAATAAAGCGTTCGACAAAACCGAAAATCGCAAGGGCGGAGGAATATGCTAAAAACAAATTATAATACTATATTAATAACGTATTATTCCTTTGAAGTTGAATTTTTCAAAGGAGTGTTAGCATCTTGTATTTATTATACAACCATAAAAAACCTAACTCCATTAAATTATGGAATTAGGTCTTTTTTTCTTTTTAAATTAATTTTTCGTTTTAACTAGTTATTTTTAACTTCTTCAGATAATCTTGGGCTTAAAGTAGTTCCCCAATGACTGATAGTTCTATTTTGTACTAGAGGTATATCGGTTTTGTCATAAATAGTTCTCCACCATTCCCAAGCAAGACCTGTACATTCTTGTACTTGAACGTGTAAGTTACGAACATTTCCTTTAAATTCAAGGGTTGTTGAGAATCCTGAAGTACGACCGTATCCGTTATATGTCCAAGATTTAGGAGTTAGAATTTCGTTTCCTTTAGCATCATAGCTAACTTCATTCCAAGTAACATAGTATCTAGCTACATAAGCACCGCTGTGGTTTAAAGTAAGATAACCATTTTTGTAAGAAGTTACTTTTGTTTCGATGTAATCTGTATTATTTTGAATAGTAGCAGGTTGGTTGTCTTTTAAGAAGTTAGTTGTATAAGAAATAGCAACGCCGGGGTTATTTTTATTAAACATACTACCCTCTTGGATAAGTTTTTTGAAATCATCAATATTTCCTGTAACGACTTTGCTGGCACCATTAGCGTTACCACCTAGAATAACCGCTGTAATAGAGGTGTTTTTCAAAATGTTGCTATATTCACTGTTAGCTTTAATGTCAACTCCTTTAATAAGTGCATTAATAGCTGCTTTTACTTCTGTACTTTTACTTGTAGTTTCAAATTTTACGTACATACTTCTACCATAAGAAACATTTGAAACATATACAGGAGGTGTTTTTTCATTAACGCCACGATTTATTAAATCTTGAGTAGTTGTATTTTTTCCTAAGAAATCTGCAGGATTGTTAGGAGCATCTACACTGGCATTAAAGTACACTTGTTTAAAGTTAACGACTTGAACTTGTTTTTCTCCTGAATGTACAGCAGAGAAATCAATATTAAGAGGTACACCGATTTTTTCAAAGTCAGCACCGAATTTTGCTTTTAATTGGCTCATACTATAAGCGGTAGTTTCATCGTATTGCATTTTTGCAGGGATACTATAAGAAGAACCGTATTTTGAAAACCATCTGTCTACCAGTGCATTAACTCCACCTCTTACTGAACTTTGTGTAGGATTATCAACGGTTAAGCGTCCGTCTTCGCCGCTCATACCCGGAAGATCAACACTTAGTGTAACAGGCCCACGATTTAAAGAGATTAAAGTAGGGTTATTTTCAAGAAGAGCACTATCCCCTTTTAATAAAGCTCCCGGAAAAACTACGTTGCTGTTATTAGCGTTTATGCTGATGTCGGAAGTTCTTTGTGATAATGAACGTTTGATTTTTTCAACAACAACAAATTCTCCATTTTTGTTCGTACCCGTTTTGTTAAACATATTAGAAAGAGTTTCACCCTGACGTGTTAAAACAGTGCGACTGTCGTAAGAAAGACCATATAAATACTTATTAAGGTCAGCTGAATTATCTTTCTCTTTTTCTGTAACGGAAGTTCCGGCATTCTGAACAGGAGTATCATTTGCAAGAACTTGCACAGTTAGTAAAGACATAGTGGTACTTAATGTTAAAAAAGTTTTGAATAATAATCTTTTATTCATAGTTTCATCTCCTTATATAATATTTTATATAAATAATATAATATATATAAAATAAGATGTCAAATATTTTGAAAGGGAATTCATAAAAAATTATTAATAATATTAGATAGCGTTATTAGAAGCAACAGACAAATACATTGTGCTACAATAGAAAATATCTTCTAAATGTATTTTGTAGATAATTATAAAGTAAAATCAAATAATAAAAAAATAAATTTTCCAAGATTAACAAGGTAGAAAGTTATACATAATATCTTTAATATAAAAAATTGTTTTTTGAGTAAAATATATTATTTTATTTATAAAATAGGATAATAATTTTATTATTTAGAAAATTATTTTAGTTCCAACATTTTGAAAATAATTCAGAAAAAAGTACGAGCAATTTACATATTGCCCGTACTTCGGTTATTCTCCTAATTTTATTACTCTATCACAGATAGATAAAGTGCTTTTATTATGGGATATTATTATAGTGATTTTGTCATTTTTATCTTTTTCTAACGCTTTTAATACCTCGATTTCGCTAAATATATCGATATTTGCAGTAGCTTCATCTAAAATAAGTAGCTTGCTCTCATTGTAAAACGATCTGGCTACGGACAATCTTTGTTTTTGTCCTGAGCTTATATTAGCGCTACGCTCACTTATAGTTGTATCAGTTTTATTACGCAGGCTATCAACATGATTTTTTAGATTTGTATTTTTTAACGCTTTATCAATTAAATTTTTATTAATAGTTTTATCAAAAAAAGTAAGATTATTTTTAATAGAGGTGTTAAAAAGATAACTGTCTTGTAAAATAATAGATGAATGTTTTCTAAAATACGCATTATCAATATCTTGTACGTTAACACCATCAATAATAATATTACCGCCCATTTTACTATTGTCAATAAATTTCATAATAAGTTTTGCAATAGTTGATTTCCCACAACCGCTTGGGCCGCTAATACCGATAATTTCACCTTTATTAACTGTAAAGTTAATATCTTTAAATACAGTTTTATCATCATAATGATATGATAAGTTTTTAACAGTTAAGGTATTAAAAGGAACTTTTACACCGTCATTAACATTTTCTTCCGGTGTATTCATAAGTTCAAGAAATCTTTTACCGCTTGCCATAGTTTGACTAAGTGTTGAAGCTAAGTTACCCATATACAAAATCGGAATAAATGAAACTATAAACATTGCCGATAAGGTGATTATTATATTAGGGTTGTTTATGTGTTTAGTTGCAGCAAAAATAAATGCAAGAACTCCAAAATTATAAGTTACGATATTAAGTGCATTCAAATCAACAAGAAATTTATTTTTTAAATAAGCACTATATGTTAATTCCTCAGTTTCGCTGACTAAATCTTTTTTGGTTTCTCCTATTTTATCATATTGGACGGTTTCAAAAATACCATATGCTTCTTCTGATGAGTGGTTATTAACCTCTGCTAATTTCCTTCTATAACTATCGCCTACCGCCTGTCCTTTATTTTTAAATGTCAACGGGTAGATAAGTCCGATAATAATATAAATGACCAACGCCAATATACCTAGCGGTACGCTAAATATCATAACAAATATTGAAACAACACATGCTTGGACAATATATATCATAAATGGAGTGATAGTATGAGCGTAAAATACTTCAAGTAATTCGATGTCCGTTGTAATCATCGTCATATAATCACCCGAACTGTTTTGTGTGAAACTGTTGATGGATATTTTTTTGAATTTATCCATAACCTTAATACGCAATACATGTAGTACCTTAAACGCAACATAGTGGTTAAGCAGTTGTTCTATATAGCTGAATAATCCTTTCAGTATTGCTAATGCAAGGATTATAATAAAAAGTATAGCTGCTACAGTCGTAATTTTTGCAATAAAGAATAATGTAAGGAAGTAAGTGAAAATAACAAGTGTTAAATGTCCTAAACTCCCAAAGAGTGTTGCACGTAGTAGAGGGCGTTTAAACTCTTTTGTGATATTAAGCAATTGTTTTAATTCTTTTAATGATGTCATTACTCTCCCTCTTTAATTAAAAATTTTGTTTTTAATTCTTGTTGCTCGGTAAACAGTTTTTTGTAAAGTGTTTCGCTATTCATAAGGGATTTATGCGTGCCGGTTTCAGCCACTTTATGGTCGCGAAGTACATAAATATTGTCGGAATCTCTAAGAACATCAAGATCGTGAGAAATAACGATAATTATTTTATTTTCTTTTACGGCATTAAAAGCATCTAAGACAATACGTTTACTATAATCGTCAATATTTGATACAGCTTCATCCAAAATATAAATATAGCTGTCCTTTAATATAGCTTTAGCAGCGAGTAGGCGCTGTTTTTGTCCTCCGGATAGATTACCTGCACCGGCAGAAAGCGGATAATCAAGCCCGCCGTTATTTAGGACAAAATCTTTTAAATTCACCTGTTCCAAAGCGTGCCACATTTTATCTTCTGTAATATTTTTATTAACTGAAAGATGTTCGCGGATAGTTCCTTTTACAAGGTAGCTGTCATTGGTGATAAGTGTGAATAATTTCGAGATTTCTTTTGTAGGAACAGTATCAATATCGATATTATCGTAACGGATAGTTCCTGAATAATTCGAGTATAAACCTAATATTAATTTTATTAATGTAGATTTTCCGCTACCGCTTTCTCCGACAAGCGCTATTTTAGTGCTTGGTTTAAATATCATATTGATATTTTCTAATATCGCTTTATCATTGTATGCAAAACCTACATTAGTTAATGCAATATTTTTTCCGGGTTCAATGAAAAGGGAGTTATCTTTTTCCTGTTCAGGATAATCAAGCAGTTTATAAATATTTTCCAGTTCAACATTTCCTTTCATCGAAATATGGAATAGACCGCCTAAGGCACGAAGAGGTTTAAAACATTCCAAACTTGCTACAATAATAAAAATAATGTATTTATTGTCTTTTATTGTAAAGATTGCGATAATTGATAAAATAAAAATCGAAATATAAGTAATCGCATCCATAACATTAATAGAATTAAGTTGATGGCGAAGTAACTCCATTGTAGATTTTCTATAGCGAGAACTGCGAGTATCAACATCACGGGTAACATTATCTTCTTTTCCATAAATTTTCGCTGTTGTAAAGCCGGATAACCTATCATAAAAAACTTCAGATAAACTTAGGAAATCACTAAAATTTTTCTTATTAGTTTTTTTTGATTTTTTCACAATTACCATAATAGAAATAGGTATTAACGGATACAAAACAAGCATTGCAACAAATAACCAAATATTAATGCTGCCGTAAATGATAAATGAACTTAGAACGATAAATATAGTCGCAAACATCTGAGGAACAAATTTATTAAAATAAAATTCAATATTAACGATAGATGATGAGTTCATTACGAGTAGTTGACCGGTATTAACGGCGTTTGTGTAGTTAAGCGACAGCTTTTCAACCTTATTATAGATCTCCGAACGCAATGCGGTTCGTACTTTGCGTGAAATATTGTGGCTAAAATAATTATCGCCGGTAGTTGCCAAATAGTAGATAATTAAGCTGAGTACAGTACGCAGTGTAAATATTAGAATAAAATTATCGTCGTAGTTATTATTGAGTAGATAAAATAATAAATCGACAAAATTATAAACAAAGTATAATGAACACCAAAATGTGAGTAATTTGCATAAAGCAACGATATATACTTCCCTTTTTATATTAAAGAGTGCTAAAGCACGTTTATCGATTTTCATAGAAACTCCTTTCCGATGATAATAGTTATCACTTGTTGTAGCCTTAATTATACTATATAACTTCATTAAAGAAAATGAAAAATAAGAATGTTACGAAAAAATTCAAAAAGATAAAAAGATGACAAAAAATTATTATTTGACTTGTTTATTAACGGTGATATAATTAAATTATAAAATACGAAAACAAGACATATTGTTGAAATTTTTTATTTAACGAAAAAATTAATGATGTAAAAAACAGAAATTGTTAGATTTATTAGGGAGTTTAATGCACATTTTAAGTGTTGATGTTACAATCTTCAAAAGAATAGGAGTGGTAGATTTATGATTAATAATTTAAATAAATTGTGGGAAAGATTTTTAGGTTACTTGGAAGATAAAAAAATTTATAAAGAACCTAGTGGAGCGATGATTGCCGGAGTTTGCCAAGGACTATCCAATCGTTTCGGTATCAATATAACATTGTTGCGTGTTCTATGGCTTTGTGTCAGTTTAATTTCATTCGGTGGAGCGATAGTGGTATATATTATTTTAGCGATGACGCTTCCGACAAAGCCACGTAAAAATAATTATCAAAAATCTAATTATATTAACGGTAATGCTTGGGAGAAAAAATAGAATATAACGGAAAAGCACGTTGAAATAATGATAAAATAGTATAGAGAACTGTTTTGAAGTAATTGAAACAAATACCTATTTAACAGATAGGAAATACCAAAAAATAAAATTGGGTTTAAACAAAGGTAAAATGTAAAATCTCGTCGTGCGAGCGAGTAATCTTTGAATTATACCCGTAAAGAAAAAGCCACCCCTTAAAAAAGGGGTGGTAATTTTTTAAGCAAATCTTGTTTTAATACTCGCCGGTATAGACTTATAAACTCTTTTCGTAACAAAGAATAAGAAAGTAACCAACGAACCTTTTATAAGATTAAACGGAATAATCCCAACACTAACTATAGTTTTAATATTTTTTACAATGTCGCCTAAATTCATAATATAACCATAAGCCGGCAACAAAACGAAGTAGTTAAATAGAGCCATGAAAAGCGTAATTGCAATTGTTGCGACAATACCGCCTATTATAATTTTGAAAATACCTTTTTTATAAACCAGTATAATAATACTAAGGAAAATAAATTCTACCGCAATATTTGCCACAGCTCCTACCGGTTCATGAGAAACAAGTGCGAAGTGTAAGAAGTTTTTTAAAAGAGAAACTACCAACGCTTCCTTATAACCAAGAAGTAATATTGCCATAAATAATGGAATAAACGTAAAATCAAATTTTAGAAATGGTGGCAAAAACGGCACAGCAAAACTAAAAAAAGATAGAAGTAGAGCGATAACTGCAAGCATTCCGCTAAGAACCAGCGAATGAACATTTTTTTTATACATATTAAACCTCTTTCCTATCTTCATAGGCAAAAAAATAACCGTATTCTAAAATACGGGACTAAAGGTATGAAAATAATTTTATTAGAGAAAAGTACAACAAATATACGTACGCTAAAAAGAGTACCACTTCAAATCAAAAATTATTATTCTATATCTTCTATCATCCAGACTATACTGTCGGTTTTGGAATTTCACCAAATCAACTTTCGCTCGCGGACTTTAACCGCCGGTCGGGAATTACGCCCTGCCCCGAAGATAATTTATATTATTTTTATAGTTTCATTATACAACTATAAAAGTTAAATGTAAATAATTATGTTTTAAAAAATTTAATTAAGTTTCAACATAGATGATAAAATATTGAATATTGGTAGAATTTTTCTTGTATTATAATAATGTAATAACCCTTTTAATTTTGAAATTTTGTTGTAATAAAATATTATTTTTCAGTTAAGAATACAATTTATTATGTAAATTAAAAACCTAAACGATGATTTTATCAAAGTTCAGGTTAATAAAAAATTTTAAATAAATATTATGCTAAGTATGCTTTTAACATCCACACATTTTTTTCCAATTCTGTTTTTACCCCAAGTGCAAAGTCAGAAGTTCCTTGGTCTCCTTCGTTTTCTGCTACGCTCATTAGGTAGGTAAGATCATTGATTAATAATTCGAAATCTTTTAACACTTGAGCGACCATTTCTTGTGTTGTTTCTTTTTCTGTTGCTTCCTTAATAGTTGCCAATTCTAAAGAACCTTTTAATGTAGAAACCGGATGCCCGCCAATAGCTAGTAATCTTTCAGCTGCTTCGTCTAAAGTTTCAGTTACGTTATTATAGTAATTTTCAAATACTTGGTGAAGAGTATAGAACGAATGTCCTTTAACATACCAGTGAAAACTGTGTAATTTCGTGTATAATACTGTTAGATTTGCTACTAATTTATTTAATTCTTTTTTATGTGTCATATTTAAATCTCCTTTGTAAAATTTATATAGGTTATATATCAACATTTTGAAATTAAAAGCTGATTAAGAATGATTAATATTCTTAAAACCATAGTTCGATTATAACATCGTGAAAATTTGATGTAAAGAAAGACGGGTTTTGAAAAATAATGAGAATTATTATCGTATCTTTTGCCGGTGAAAAAACACTAAGTTAAAAATTTATAATGAAATTTAAAAAATAATTAACTTAAATAAAAACTTTTGGTAATTAACTGATTTAGAAAAGACAAAAAAACCAATAGACATTCAGCAAGAGTTTTGATTAGTTGAAATAATAATTGTCACTTGGTAGAATTAGTGTAGAAAAGAGGTGTACGATGGCAAAACTATGTATATTTTTAATTAATTTATATCGAAAACATTCTGCCCATACTCCAAGTACGTGTCGATTTTCTCCGACTTGTTCGGCGTATGCTTTGGAGAGTTATCAAAAATTCGGATTTTTTCTGGGAACATACTTAACTGTAAAAAGATTACTAAAGTGTCACCCACTTTATAAGGGTGATTATTTTGACAATGTACCTTTATTTAAAGAGGATATATTTAAGAAGAAAAAATAAAAAATATAAACGGGAGTGACTTGAAAATCTTGATTTCGTTAGAAATAGATTTTCAGTCGCTCCCGTCCAGTTTATTAGATTTTAGGGAAGCTCTTTAAAGCGAATTTCCAAACTGATGAACCCTTATGTTTAATTGCTAATAAGAAAATTCTATTAGAAATTTCAGTTTTGAATTCGTTTTAAGTTGTATCTATCAATACTAGGCGGAAATATATGGAATATTATTTTATAATTTTTATTTTGGTTATACCGCTTTTAAAAATGATATAATATCTTTAATAATTTTCTTCAACTCGAGTTTATTTTTTTTATAAAATATAAAATTTTGTTATCTTTTGTAACATTTTTTCGCTTTTTTAATTTATAAATGCTATAATGTAAATATAAAATAAAAATGAGGTTTTTAGTATGGTGAAAAAAGCAATTTTAGTTATGACATATGGTTCTCCTGCAGAATGTACTTTTGAGGGCATTGCGGAATTTTTTACAAATATTCGCCGTGGGGTTAGGCCAAGAGATGAAGAAATAAATATTTTATTAAACAATTATTTAAAAATTAATGGTTCTCCTTTGCAAGAAATTACTAAAAAAACTGTAGAATTATTTACAAAAAAAGTTTCAGATGAGTATCAAGTATATTTTGCAAATAAATTTTCTGCTCCGTTTATTCCGGATGCGATATGTCAAATGGAAAATGATAATATTGATGAGTGTATTTGTTTAATACTTGAACCGCATTATTCTTTTTATTCCATAATGGGGTATGAGAAGTTTATTAAAAGTGAAAAAATTAAATTTAATATTATTAAATCGTGGTATGATGAAGAAAAATTGATTAATTATTGGGCAACGGAGATTGGAAAAATAATTGAGAATAAGGTTAAAGGTGATAGTTATAAAGTTATTTTCTCAGCACACAGTGTACCGGAAATAGCTTTTAAATATAGTGATCCGTATATCGAACAAGTTTTTAATATGACAGATTTAATCGCAAATACCATTCGACTTGAACCGGAAAATTACGTTAATACTTGGCAGAGTGAAAGTGATATTGGTATGCCGTGGGTTAAACCTGATGTGTTGGAGTATTTAAAAGGACAAAGTTCTCATCCGGAACACTACATTTTTGTTCCGCTTAGTTTTGTCAGCGAGCATATAGAAGTATTGTTTGATAATGATGTAGAATGTAAAGACCTTTGTGAAGATTTTGGTGTTAATTATCACAGACCGCCGATGCCGAATTTTGATGAGCGTTTTATTGATATTTTGGTCAGTGTTGTTGAAAAAAATAAACATAACGAGTTTAGATTTTCAAATCCGGAGAAAAGTACCTTTGATGAGATGAATCCTGATAGTATGGAAGACAGTGTACCTGAAATGCCGGAGTTCGTTAAAGAACTTATCGCTAAAAAGGGTGGAAATGTGGAAATGCCGGAGTTTGTTAAACAGATGTTAGGGCGTACCGACAAATCTGCAAAATAGAGAAAAAGAGAGTGGAAAAGGATAGTTGATTTATCAGGAGGATACTCCTTGCGGCATAAACCGCAAAATAAGAAATGGAAGCCAAAAGAGAAATTAGAATTAATCTATTAAAAATATCCGGCTTATCTTTATACTTAGAATTAAAAAAAACAATGTTTTAAATATAAATCCTGTAATAAAAAGTTTATAGTTATTATACCGTTCGTAGATAAATGATGAGAACAATGTCACTTATGACAAATTTATATTTAATAGGGATTTTAGGGGTTTGGTAACAAGATGTGATATTTTAGATTACATATTTTAGTTGTTTCTAGGTGTAAAAAATTTTTATTTAAATAGTAATTAAAAAAATGCTAAACAATAGGGTGTTGCTTAGCATTTTATTCTTATTCTTTCGTTCTTCGTATTTGCTAATGAAGAAAATTTAATTGTATCTGTTTATTTAATTTTTTTATTCTTGTTCCTAATTTCTTCCAAAGTATGCCAATTTTCTGCGTTGTCATTCTTATTAAGTTCTAATATTTTCTTGAAAATAGATATAATCAAATCTACTCTACTTACCCAAATCCGTGTAATAAAAAACCATATAATACAAATGACTAAAAAGATTAAAAAATATGTTAGCCACCTCATAGCTTATTTACCAGAAATTTTTTTGAAAATGTATCAAATTTGTCATATTCTTCCGGTTGGTATACATAAGCAAGAAATTTTTCATCATTTCCTGCCAAAGTTGCAAATTGAGTATATCCTGCCATCAATCCGCCTTGATGATAAATGGTATACATACCTATAGCAATTTTTGCTTTTTTAATATTGTCTTTTCTAAAAATTTCAGCTTCACTGCATCCCTCAAGTACCGGAGTTGTTTACAAGAGAGCTATGCTCAATAATTAAACTTGTATATGTGTATGTGGTTTTACGCGCCAAAATATAATCACTATTTTTATATTTAAATTATACTCATAAACAATATCATAGGAGTCTCCGTCCTCCATAACCCTATTAAATAATTCTCTTAATCTGCTCTTGTTTGCGTCGGATTTTTAAGTATCCCATTCTTTCTTCTTTCCAAACCAGCCCATAATATATTCCTCCTGTGTAATTGTAATTTTACTCCATAAGATTATAATATATAAAAAATGAAGCGAGTTTTTATAAATTAATTATATTATTTTAAAAGTAAATTTTATAATATAAAGGTGTAAAAATTAGTTTAAGATAATAAAAATCCCCTTAATATTTTTTAGGCAACTAATTTAATTTTATAATCTTCATTTAATTTTATTTATAGTTTATGCTTGTATTAATTAGGTGAAATAGCGATCAAAGTTTGAATTACGGCGTGAAGTTATAAAAAATTTTTTTCTTTAACTATTAACCTTATTTATAGTTGTTATACATCATTATTTTTACTTTGTTTTTATGTTATAATTGTAGTGTAACTATATAAATATAAAGGAGATATATTATATGAAAAAATTTAAAAAAATCAGCACCGGAATAATGGGGTATCTTTTAGCAGTTACTATTGCGGGATGCAGTAGTGGGGACGGACTTAATCGTTCGGCAAAAGACGGTAAAGAAAATGCTGTAGAAAAATCTGCGATTAGGTTGGTAAACGCAACTAAAGAGGGAGATTATAATCTTATCAGTACAGATGAATTAAAAAAAGCGATTGATTCTAACGAAGATATACTTTTGATTGATACAATTCCTGCAGAGCGATTTGCTGAAACTAAAATTAAAGGAGCGGTTAATGCTGGGCTTCCTAAAGAGATGAAGGATTTAAAACAAGAAGAAAAAGATAATTTCTTGAAAATTTTAGGAGATAATAAAGATAAAAAGATTATTCTTTATTGCGGATTTACATCATGTGAAAGATCTCATGTCGGTGCTGTGCTTGCCAGACAAGCAGGATATAAAAATGTTTATAGATACCCCGGAGGTATTGCGGCGTGGTTAGATGCAGGGAATAAAGTTGATAAGTAAAACTCTTTGGTAATGATTTTATAAGGTGACTTTAAAATTGAGGTTTAGAAGAAATCTATTTTGTAAAGCTGGCTTTGGAGATTATTAGGTATTTAGAAGTTTTTGTTAAGTAGATTTGGACAACGGTTAAATCAATTATAGACATCTTTATAAAGTTGTTGGTTTAAGACAAGTCCACGAGAAAAAATAATTGATAAATTTTGTATTAAGTTTAATATGGAACATGAAAAAATTCAGGTTCCATATTTTATTATGCAATCATTTATTAATAAATTCATTGCAGGGTTTATGATTAAGAAATTACAGAGATATAAGAATGTTTTAAACAACAATTATTTTAATTTGAATTTTTCTTGACATATATTCATAATGGATATACAATAATATCAATGATGGGTATATCTATTATGGATATTATGGATATAGATAATCTCTAATTAGCGAAAGGAGTGTAGTAATGGCAAAGTTAAGCCCCTATGAAACAGGAGAGTTAACTGATAGCATCTTCTTTACGTTATTGGTGTTAACTGAACCGATTCATGGGTATATGATTATGCAACGGGTGAACGAGTTAACGCAAGGTAAAGTTATTATAGGTCCTGCTACAATGTATACAACACTTGCAAAAATGGTTGCTGCTGGGTGGATTGTCGAACAAGAGGTTGATAATTCGAAAAAAGAATATTACATAACAACTAAAGGACGTGAAATTTTAAATAATAACTATAAACAACGTGTATTTCTGCTTAGTGTAGCAGAAAAAATATTAGGAGGTGCGAACAATGAGTAAAAGGAAGTGGTTGGTTAATTTTTCTTGGAGTAATAAACATTGTATTCGTAGACCGGAATATATGAGTAGCCTAGGATGGCATTTTAATTGTTTGGGCATTTTATTATAGCTAACTTATATATGGATATATTATATATAATAGCCGCCTTACGCAGTGGTATATTTGAGTTTGGTGTAGGAGGTCTATGTATTTTTATTCCAAAGTATATTAGATTGAAAAAAGAATTAAGTGGCGAGTAATTAAAATTATTATGAGCTGATAATAAAAAATTTTACACGCTATATATGTACTTTGTTTAAAATAGATTTTTAAGTTGTATATTAAAAAGTTTTAAGAAAACTATTGAATAGAATAAAAAATGAAGAGGAGTTACGAATATGATTTTGGAATTTAGAAATATAGAAAAAAAATTTGGTGATAAAAAAGTCCTTAAAGGAGTAAATTTCACCGCTAAAAGTGGTGTTGCAAACGGATATTTAGGGAGAAACGGTAGTGGTAAAACGACGAGTTTTCGAATATTGTTAAATATATTCAAGGCTGATAAAGGAGAAATTTTAATTGACGGTAAACCTATTAATCATAATGACATAAAAATAGGATATCTTCCGGAAGAGCGTGGTATGTATGACGGCATCGGTTTAGTAGACCAATTAGCGTATTTCGGAATGTTAAAAGGGATGACAAAATCGGCAGCAAAAACCGAAGCGAAACGTTGGTTAGATTTTTTTGAATTGGAGGATAATAAAAAAGCGTTAAAAACTTTGTCAAAAGGTAATGCCCAAAAGGTACAAATTATTCAGAGTGTTATTAATAATCCGGATATTTTAGTTTTTGATGAACCTTTTAGCGGACTTGATCCTGTTAACGTCGGAAAATTGAAAGAAATTATTACAAACTTTATAAAAAAAGATAAACTCGTTATTTTTTCTTCACATCAAATGCCGGTCGTTGAAACTTTCTGTGAAGATATTAATATATTGGAAAAAGGAAAAATAGTTTTGAGCGGTAACTTAGATTACATAAAAAAACAACTTGGGCATGGTAAAATGCTGTTAAGTGTCAGCGATATTCAAGCAGAAGAATTACTTGCTAATCTTAAAACTATTCCGCTCGGGATTGATTATTCATTGAACAACGATATGGTTCTCCTTGATTTTAAAGAAGAAGAAGCTAAGAAAAAACTTTTTTATAAGTTGTCACAAAGTAATTTTAATGTTGAAGAGTTAAAACTTTATAAACCATCTTTAGAAGAGATTTTTGTAGAAAGTATCGGGGGTAAGTAAGATGAAGAATTTCAGTACGGTTTTTAATTTCGAATTTAAACAGTTTTTCGCAAAAACTTCAAACAAGGTTATTCTTTTTGTTTATCTTATAATTGCTATTGGAATAACTTTTGTTCCATCTATAATGAGCAGCAGTATTTTTAAAGGTGAAGATAATTCAAGTTTTCAACGTAGTGCCTATGTCATAAAAGATGTGACCGTTTCAACGGATAATTTAAAAGAGGCGAAAAAATATGACAGTAAGGAAGCGGTTGAAAAGGATATTAAAGAAGATAAACTGGATGAAGCGATTGTTTTAACTAAAGACAGTTATGAATATATTTCTAAAAAAAGTATTTTTGGTAACTCATCTTCTGAATTTTCTAATGCTTTTAATCAAAATATAGAGCGTTTAGTCTATTCTCAAAACGGCTTGGATTTAACTAAGATTAATGAAGTTAAAGCCAGTGTACCGCAACCTAAGATTATAAATGTAAGTTCGACGGATAACCAAGAAAGACAAGCTGTTAATACGGTAGTTGTTTATGTGCTAACATTTATTATTTATATGACAGTTATTCAATTCGGTAGTGTTGTTGCTTTAAATGTTGTTAAGGAAAAAAGCAATCGTGCCATGGAGCTTTTAGTAATTACTGTAAATCCGATAACCCTTATTTTAGGGAAAGTTCTTGCACTTTCTATCGGAGTTTTAATTCAAATGGGAGTTATTATAGGTGGACTTGTGGTAGGTATAAAGTTAAATTTATCAAATTATAGTGATAAGTTAAAATTTGTTGTTGAAAACTTAGATTACAAAGTTGTCGGCGTTGGATTGCTGTTTACTTTAACGGGATTTGTAATGTTTATGTTCTTGTATGCGGCATTCGCTTCGTTAGTTAGTAAGGTGGAAGATGTTAACGGAGCTATAACAATACCTATGATATTATTTATCGCAGCATTTTTTATTAATTTTTATTTGATGGGTTCAAGTGCTAATACAAAATTATCAGAAATATTATCGTATTTTCCATTAACTTCATATTTTGGAATGGTTACTCGTTATGCACTGACTGATGTAAGTTATTCTAGTTTATGGTTATCATATGGAATATTAGCTTTAACAACTTTTGTTTGTGCTTTGGGTAGTGTTAAAGTTTATCGCTTGGCAACATTAAGATACGGGCAAAAATTAAACTTTTTTAAACTATTGCTAGGTAAATAAAAGTATATATTTATATACAAAATATTATTTTTTGCTGATTTTATAGTGGTGTAGCAACCTTAAGAACTAACTGCTACGCAGTTTTCTTAAGCTTCACCTGAGCTTATAATCTCAGGTGAAGCCAGTATTCCACCACTAAGAACAGCAACGAACTTAATAGCAATCAAATGGGTGATAATGAAATAAATTTTTAATAATATAATAATAATTTTGTGTTGTTTATTATTTATTATTTACAAAATTTGTAGAATATTGGCTTATTTTAGAGATTATTTCCTTTACAAAGTCGAAAAATTCTTGTATAATACACATATGTCTTTTTAGAAAATACAATAAATTGTAAAGGAGATTTGTATATGAGTATTTATAAAAGAATTCCATTGCTCGTTAAATTAATAGCAGCTATAGCACTAGGTATTATTTTAGGGGGTATTTTACCAACATCTATTATCCGAGTATTCGTGACATTTTCATCAATATTTAGTTCATTTTTAGGGTTTACTATTCCACTAATTATCGTCGGATTTATTGTCCCGGGGATTAGTCAAGTATCAAATAACGCCGGAAAACTTCTGGGACTTTCAACCGGAGTGGCTTATATTTCTACTTTGATAGCGGGAACGTTCGCTTTTATCGTGGCTAAACTGGTTCTTCCGGGCATATTGGCTAATGCAACCCTACAAACATTTCAAAATCCGGAAGAGCTAATGCTTAAAGGTTATATCGAATTTAAAATGAACCCTATTTTTGATGTAACAACAGCACTTATTATTTCGTTTGTTTTAGGAATAGGCATTTCTGCTGTAAAATCAGAAGGTTTAAAACAAGGATTTAATGATTTTGGCGAGATTATTGAAAAATTACTTTCAGTTGTAATTATTCCGTTACTTCCATTGTATATCCTAGGGGTATTTATGAATATTACCGCTTCAGGTGAAGTATTTAAAATTTTAAAAATCTTTATTTTTGTTTTTGCGGTGATTTTAGTCTTACATATTATCATTATTCTTGCTCAATATACTCTTGCCGGAACCGTAAATGGACGTAATCCGTTTAAAATGCTGGCAAACATCATTCCGGCTTATATGACAGCCGTAGGAACTCAGTCATCAGCAGCAACTATTCCGGTAACACTTCGCAGCACTAAAAATATGGGAGTAGATAAAAATATTGCTAATTTTACAATTCCCTTATTTGCTACTATTCATTTATCAGGAAGCACAATCACATTAACCACTTGTGCAACAGCTGTTTACTGGCTACAACACGGTGCAATATTCCCGACAACAGCAGTAATGATTAAATTTATTATTCTTCTCGGAGTAACAATGGTAGCCGCTCCCGGTGTCCCCGGCGGTGCAGTTATGGCAGCTCTTGGTTTATTGCAATCAGTTTTAGGTTTTAATGAGATTATGTTATCATTAATGATTGCTTTATATATTACTCAAGACAGTTTTGGAACAGCTTGTAATATTTCAGGTGACGGTGCATTATCTGCAATAGTGGATAAATTAAATCAGATATTATTTAAAAAGAAAAAAACAACTTAAAATATAAAATCAAAATAACAAAAATAAAGAACTATATGTATCTCAAAAATCTTAATTTTATTGGAAGTTGATTTTGGTCAAGTAGCTTTCTATAATTTAAAATACTTTTTCCAATAACGTGAAAAAAATATTTATTAAGCAAGTTTGTTGTTAAATTTTAAGTTTTTTCTTATAATTAAACTATAAATGTTTACCTTAGGAGGATTTTAAAATGACATTCAAATTACCAGAATTACCTTATGGATTTGATTTTTTAGAACCGGTTATCGATGCTAAAACTATGGAAATTCATCACGATAAACACCATGCTACATATGTTAATAACTTAAATGCGGCATTAGAAAAACACCCTGAATTCGAAGCGAAGTGTGTTTGTGGTTTACTTCGTAACATAGAAAAAGTTCCAACCGACATTCGTCAAGCTGTAATAAATAATGGCGGCGGACATCACAATCACTCACTATTTTGGAAATCTTTAACTAAAGTAGACAGCTCAGAATTTTCAGGATTAATTAAAGAAAAAGTTGATGCTGAATTAGGTGGATATGAAGAATTTGTAAAAAGTTTTTCTACTGCTGCAGCTACAAGATTTGGTAGTGGTTGGGCATGGTTGGTACTGAATAAAGAAGGAAAACTAGCAGTAACTTCAACAGCTAATCAAGACAGCCCATATTTGAGCGGTTTATACCCATTATTATGTCTTGATGTATGGGAGCATGCTTACTATTTAAACTACCAAAATCGCCGTCCGGATTACATTAGAGAGTTTTTCCGCATCGTAAATTGGGACTATGTAAATGAACGTTTAACAAAAGGTTTAGAATATTTTAAAAAATAATTATTTATAGAAGGAGAGTTGGAAAACAATTTTTAACTCTCCCTCTATTAAATTTAATAAAAATTTTTTAACTTTATTTTAACATCTTATTTTATACTATTAGTTACTTTAGGAGTAGGGCAACCTAACTCCTAATTTTTATTAGAAAAGTAAGTTAAGTTTGGAGGATTTTTTATGTTGGGTAATTGGAAAACATTCGCCGTATTTATAGGGGTTGCTGTTTTTTATGAATTTTTGATACTTCTTCTCTGGTTTGGTTTAAAATGGATGATAACTCCATATACAACGCAAAAAGTTAGACTTTGGCTTTGTATAATATTGTTTATAGTTGCCGATTTTTCAATATTAAGTTATATACTGAGACTTGGTGCACCTATTGTAAATTATGGAAATATTTGGTTTTTCTATTTCAGTAACGGCTTTGTGGCTTTAGTTGTTTTGACTATTTTATACCGGATACTAAAATTATTTAAAATAAGTTTATCACAAGGCATAAGTTTAACACTTACAGGTATATTTTTACTAAATATGACTGCACTGGGATTATTTTGGGCATATTCACCGACAGTAAAAAATCAAACTGTAAAAGTTAATAAACACCTTGAAAAACCACTTAAAATCGCTATGGTAGCCGATTTACATCTCGGAACCTTCTTCGGTAACAATCAACTTGAAAAGTTAAACACAATAATAGAAAACCAAAAACCTGATGTTGTTATTATTGCCGGGGATATAATGGATGATGATATGGTTATGTACAAAAAACTTAACATGGGAAAAACTCTTAGCAAACTTCACGCTCCCCTCGGTGTTTATACTGTAATGGGAAATCACGATCATAACACGGAAGATATTATTAATGAAATTTCTAAAACAGGGATAAAAACTCTTGCGGATGAAACCGTAAAATTAACCGACGATATAACACTCGTCGGGCGTAAAGATAGAAGTGTTAGTAGAGATAGATTAACGACTATGGATTTATTAAAAAATGTTGATACCGATAAGACTACAATTTTAATAGATCATCAACCGAATGCCGTAGAAACACACAGTTTATTACCGATTGACGTACAATTATCCGGACATACTCACCGTGGTCAAATTTGGCCGTTTAATTATATAACAGATAAGGTCTATGTTTTAGATCATGGCTATAAAAAAATCAATAATAAACACTTCTTTACTACAAGCGGTTACGGTTTCTGGGGTCCACCATTCAAAACAACCGCTCGCTCGGAAGTTTGGATAATAAATTTAGAAGGGAAGTAAAGTTAAACTTACTAAAATATTAATTCACTGCATAATAAAACGCTCCTCATAATGAAAAACATTCAAGTAAAACAAAACAAACACTCAAAAACAATCTATAAAATGACTGTTTTTGAGTGTTTTTACTTGAAAAAGATTGTACAACTGTATTACATTAGATATAATAAAAGAAGAATAAGGAGATTAGTTGATGAGAAACGAAAGGCACAATAAAATATTAGAGTTATTAGAAAAAAACGGTTTTGTTACTCTTCAAGAATTAATAGAAAAACTCGGGGTGTCAGAGGCAACCGTTCGTCGTGATTTGACCTTGCTTGAAGAAAAAAATCTACTTTACAGAACTCATGGCGGTGCATCTAAAAAAACATCAGCACGCGGTTTAGAAGAAAGTGTTATTATTAAACGTTCAGAAAATATTAAAGATAAAAAAGAAGTTGCAAGATATATAGCAAACAATATTATAGAATCCGGTCAAACAATTTATCTTGATGCCGGGACTTCAACATTTGAAATAATTGATTTTCTTCGTGATAAAAGAATTACCGTTGTAACTAATTCAAGTTATCACTTAGCAAGATTAATACACAACAAAATCCACACTATTATTTTAGGTGGAACAATTAAACACTCAACACAAGCTGTAATCGGTCATTCCGCAATAAAACAACTTGAAAATTACAGTTTTGATATGTGTTTTGTCGGTTGTAACGGTGTAGATGCGAAGTTCGGGCTTACTACCGCCGAAGAGAGTGAAGCATTTATTAAACAAATAGCCCTAAAAAATAGTAAAAGAAAATTCATCTTGGCTGATAAAACAAAATTTGGGCATAGAAAATTTCAAAAATTTGCAGATTTAAAAGATGTAACGATAATATCATATTCCGTTCCGGAAGAATTTAAAATATATGACAACATAATAGAAGTAAAAACAAAGGAGGATAAATAGTGTATTATACAATAACTCTTAATCCGGCTGTCGATATGCTAGTTAGTGCTGAAAATTTCGAACTTGGAAAACTTAACAGAACAAAAGAAGCGCAATATGTAGTCGGCGGCAAAGGAATTAATATTTCAATGTTATTAAATAATGTTAATGTAGAAACTAAGGCACTTGGTTTTGTGGCAGGTTTTACAGGTTATTTTATAAAATCAGAACTAGATAAGCTAGGTATTCATTATGATTTTGTAGAAACTGCCGGAGTAACAAGAATCAATATGAAACTTAAAACCGAAACCGAAACTGAAATAAATGGACAAAGTAGTGCTGTAAATAATAAAAATATCGTAGAATTTTTTACGAAATTGGAAAATCTAACAGACAATGATGTCGTTTTTCTATCAGGAAATGTTATTAGCGGTATGAATATTGAAAATTTTAAACGTATTGCTAAAACTATTTCACAAAAAGGTGCCTTACTCGTTGTTGACAGTAATAAAGATCTGGTATTGGAAACATTACAATATAAACCGTTTGTAGTAAAACCGAATGAATTTGAACTGGGAGAAATGTTCGGAGTAAAAATTATCAACGAAAAAGATATTTTGACTTATGCAACGAAATTAAAAGACCACGGAGCAAAAAATGTCCTTGTTTCACGTGGAGCAAAAGGAGCAATACTTCTTACAGAAAACAATGAAGTTTATTCGGTTAATGTAGCTAAAGGAGATATTATTTCAACGGTGGCAGCAGGTGATAGTATGCTTGCTATGTTTGTTGCTATGTATAATAAAACAAAAAATTATGAAATAGCGTTAAAATATGCCTCTGCGGCAGGGGGTGCTACGTCATTTTCGGTCGGTGTCGGCAGTAAAGAATTAATTGAAACGGTAGTAGAACAAATAAATGTTAAAAAAATAAAATAAGTTATAAGGAGAATAAGATGAAATTAACAGATGTTATAAATTTTGACTTAATACAATTTAATTTCAGTGCAACTGATAAACAAGAAGCATTGGATAAACTTACAACATTATTAGTTGAAAAAGATATTATCGCTAACAAGAAAAGCTTTTATGATGCTTTAATGACACGTGAAAAGCAATCAACAACAGGTGTTGGTGAGGGTATTGCTATTCCTCATGCTAAAAGTGCAGATTTTAATAAAGCTATGATTATTTATGCAAAAAGTGATACCGGTGTTGAATGGGAAAGCTTTGACGGTCAACCTGCCAACCATATCTTTATGATTTGTGCACCGGACAGTGGTGCTGATGAACATTTAAAGGCGTTAGCTTCACTTTCGCAAGCATTAATGGATATTGATGTGAAAAACGGTTTAAACAAAGCAACTACAAAAGAAGAAGTAGAAAAAGTATTTACAAACTTTATAGCAAAAACCGAAACTACAAAAAAAAAGAAAACCAAGAAAAATTATCGACCGAAAAAAAAACTTATATTATCGCTGTAACAGCATGTCCTACAGGTATTGCTCATACATTTATGGCAGCTGAAAAAATTAAAGAAACAGCAAAAGAGATGGGATTGGAAGTTAAAGTTGAAACGAACGGTCAAATCGGTATTGAAAACAAATTGACAAAAGATGATATTAATCGTGCAACAGGCGTTATTGTAGCTGCGGATAAAAAAGTTGAAACAGCACGTTTTGCAGGTAAACCGACTATTATAACAAAAGTAGCAGATGGAATTAACAAACCGCAGGAATTAATTCAAACAATTTTAGACGGTGAAGCACCTATTTACATTCATGACGGAGCAAATGAAAAAATACCGGATAATACCGGTGATGAAACAGTTTGGCGTAAAGCCTACAAACACCTAATGGAAGGTGTTAGTAATATGTTACCGTTTGTTGTTGCAGGTGGTATACTAATCGCTTTATCATTCTTCTGGGGAATTAATGCTTTTGATCCGAAAGACCCATCATATAACAAAGTAGCAGAAGTATTATTCTATTTCGGTAAAATTTCATTTAGTATGATGTTACCGATATTAGCAGGATTTATCGGACGCAGTATTGCGGATAGACCCGGATTTATCGTAGGTATGATCGGCGGTATATTGGCAGACCCAAGTATTTTAGGATTAAAATCTGATTTATTAGCTTATATGCCGTCAGGATTTTTAGGTGCATTGGTTGCCGGGTTCTTAGCAGGCGGTATTATCCAAGTATTAAAAGCGGCGTTTAGCTGGATGCCTCGTTCATTAGACGGTATTAAACCTATCTTCTTATTCCCAATTCTCGGGTCACTTATTATGGGATTATTAATGATCTATGTAATCAACGCACCGATGGCAAGCGTTATGGAAGGTTTGAAACACTTTATCGAAAGTCTTAACGGTAGTGGAAAATTTGTTCTGGGATTTGTTGTAGCATCAATGATGGCTATAGATATGGGTGGTCCTATCAATAAAGCATCTTATGTAACAGGAACAGCACTGGTAACAGCAGCTGGTACGGCAGGCAGTGATGTAATGGCAGCTGTAATGATAGGTGGTATGGTTCCGCCGTTAGCGATAGCAGTCTCAGCGACAATTAATAAAAATATTTGGCCAACATCACAACGTAGCGGTGCATTGGTAAACTATGTAATTGGCTTATCGTTTATCACTGAAGGAGCAATACCGTTTGCAGCAAGCAATCCGGCGCGTGTTATTCCACCATTGTTTATTTCCAGTGGAGTAGCGGGAGCATTAAGTATGACATTCGGTGCAGTATCAAAAGCACCACACGGAGGTATTTTTGCTATAATTGCCGGAGCGGTAAGTAATTGGCAGATGTACTTGCTGGCTTTAATAATAGCTTCAATATTAGGGGCGGTATTATTAATAGTTTCATTAAGTTACGGTAAAAAAACAGAAAAATAGAAAATAAAAACCAAGATTTTGAGAATTATACATTTCTCTAATCTTGGTTTTTACGTTATCAAATTAGCTGTTTTCAAAAAATTCCACTAATTTTTATTGTTCTTTAAATTCACCCCAGCTACTGGTACATTTGTTTCCATCATGTGTTCCGGTTGCTACATAATGACGTTCTCCGCCAAAAGAAATATAACTAATCCAGATAAATCCTTCATTAATAACATAGTTGTCATAATAAATAATTTCTCCTTGCGAATAATTATCTACTATTTTTGCTGTAACGCTGGGTTTAACCCGAACATTAATAGAAGTAACAAGAACAGTAAATTTTCCATTTTCTTTTTAATTCCCAGTTACGACTTTCGTCATAAAACGGGCGTATAAAACCTACCAAATGAGCATTATCTCGAGTTTTAATTCTAGCAACTCCGCCACGTTCCGGCGTGCCGTCAACATTTTGTTCAACTGAGGTTATAAGGTTATTATTGACAGAAATTACAATACCGACGTGCCCAAAAATATCATTAGCACTCCATTGCCAAATAGCAATATCTCCGGCAGCAATTTTTTCTTCTTTTGCAGAGTACCTTATCCAATTTTTAGGAATAGGATTTTTTAAATAATCAAGGGCATTACCGTACATTTGGTATCCACCGAATATTTTAGTATAAGCCATAGTTAAATCAACACATTGCGCTCCATAATAACCGTCAATATCAATCCAACGATAAACGCAATCTTTCGCCCAATTAATCATTTCTTCTTTTGTTGCCATACTTATTCCCCCTTAGAAAGCAATTTTTCTTTAATAATATTAGTGAGTTCATCGACATTGTTGCCAATATTTTGTAAAGTTTTATCAAGCTTAACCAAGAAAAATACAGCAACAAAAATCGGAAAACCGACAGTATTAATAAAATTTAATATATCCATAATAAAAAAGGTGTGACGTTTGCCACACCAACCTCCCTACTACTCTAAGACCGCTTCTTCACGAGTTACATAAGCAACTTTTTTTAAAGAAGTAAGAACACGTTTATCGCTATTAAACACTTTGCTGTCAATAATTTTTTGTGCTACAGGTTCAACAGCAGCTTTATTCAAATTATCTTTAGGGTGATTAATATTTACACGATAACTTTTTTTGTCTTCAGTAATAAAATCTAAAATTAATGTTTTTTCCATAATAAATCTCCTTTATATTATATTAGTGCAGTGGTAGTAAGCGATACATTCTCAATATTTTTTTCAACTAATTTAGAAAGTTCATCCCCTACTTCTTTAAGCACTGAATCTTCAATATTTGTATTTGCTTCAAAGTTGTAACTTTTTTGAACAGTTTTCTCACCTTTTGGAACTGAATAGTTAAGGTGCAAAGTTTTTTTAAGTGTTTTCATTTTTAAAATCTCCTTTTATTTAAAATATATTTTGTGTCTTTGGCCTCTGACATTATATATATCGTACTAAAAATAAAAAATTCTCAAAAATAAAAAAAGAAACGACTTAAAAATCGTAATTTCATTAGAAATTGATTTTTAAGTCGTATCCGTACAATTCATTAGATTCCCGGTTTTCAGGTCAATCACTTAAAATTGGAAAAGTTATTTTTTTGTTTTTTTGTTTTTTACTTTATTTTTTGGAACACGCTTTGCTGATCCGATATTCCAAACAGTTTCTTCTTGAGAAGCAATTTCTTTATAAAGATTCGCATCCGTTAATTTTGATTTTTCTTCTTTTTTTTGAGATAATTTGGATTTTGTCGTTTTTTTGGTAGAATTACTATTAACAATATTTCTAGGACCTGATCCATACACAGAAGAATAGACAGGTGTAGGTTTAAATTTTCCTACCGGAGCCTTAGGAGTAATAGTATTTGTTTCCATTATTGTAGCGGTCACCGATTTTTTTGAAGGTGTCAGATTATTAGAAGAACATTTTTCAAAAATAGCCTCCAGTATTTTTTGATTATTTTCGATTTTTTCCTTACTAACAGGTCTATAGCCTCTATCTACAGTTTTATATTCCCCTAAAGTATAACCTTTAGATTTTTTAAAATAATCATCCACTTCATTACTGTAAAGTTTTTCGGTATATTCAATACCACGTTCAATATCCTCCTCTTTATTTTCCTTATCCTCGGTTTGTTCTACCGTTTCGGTTTGTTCAGCTGTAGAAACTTTTACTTTCGCCGGCATTGTTTTTTCCTCAACAAATTTATCAATATCGTTGTTTAGATTAACACTCTTCACACTCGGTGCCACTTCACGTGTTAGACTGTCAATATCCATATCATCGGCGTAAGTTTCAATTTTATTTTGTTTTTGAAGTTCTTTTATTTCATCTTCGTCCAAATGATAATCGCTATAATCCGCTAAAATATCTTTAGAAGAATTTTTTATTTCATCATAATCTTCGATTTCAATATCTTCTATATGAGCAGCCCTTTGAATAAGTTCTTCATCTGAAATTTGTTTTTTAGTATCACTTACTTCAACCGTATTTTCTTTTTTCAATTCTGCTAAATTAGAATTTAATTTTTCAATTTCTGAAAGAGTTTTTGTTTTCTTATTAGCCAAATCTATGTTTTCACTAATAATTAAATTATCCAGTTCAGTTTTTTCCGGTTCTTCTTCATTTTTTTGGTAAACATCTTTTCTAAAATTCATTACATCTTCAGTAGGCAGCTGATTTTCTTTTTCAAAATTTTCACCAATAGTTTTTTTGCTGGTACGATCAATATCATCTTCAAACAAATCCTCTGAGCCTTCCAATACATCATCAACACTTGTATATTTTAATTTTTCACGACGATCTTCTATAGATTCCAACTCTCTTACGTCAATATCTTCTACCAGTTTTTCTTTTGTTTTTTCTTCTTTTTCTTTAATATCGGAGAAGATTTTCTCCAACTTATCGTCTTCTTTTTTTGTTAAAGGTATGTCCGAAGTAACTCTGTCTTCTTTTCTGGCAATTGTATTAAAATCCGAGTTCAGTTGATTGCGTTCTTCCTGATGTTTAGAATTACGTTTTATTTGTTCAGAATAGCTGTCTTCAACGGTATTTGTTATTTTAGGGGTGATATTTTCTTTAAACTCTTTGCTGTCTTTTTCAAGAATCAAATCGTTACTTAAATTATCCATTTGATGATCTTGTTTAAGTCGTTTAGTTCTCACAGCTGCAAGTGTAGGATGTGTTCTTCTTTCAGTTTTATCAGCAAAAATATCAACATCTTTTATTTCAACATCATCAACTCCAAGTTTTCTCAATGTCGAGTTTAAATTTTGAGTATCTGTTTTTTCAGATTCATTGAAATGTTCCGGTATTACTTCGCTATTATCAACGTCTTTTTGGACTGTTTCAAATTCTTCTTCGAAAGTTTCCTGTTCTACATCTTTCGCTTTATTATTTTCTTCTTCAAAATCATCAAGGATAGTATCCAACTCTTCTTTTTCAATATCTTTATCAGAAACAGCAAAAAGTTTATCCTTTAACTTTTTCAAACTGTTTAAAAAGCCGCCTTGTTCTTGAACGTCATCTTCTTCGGTCTGTATATCATTATCCGATTGCGTAGTTTCTTTTTTCTGACGTTCTAAATAAGTTTTATAATCTTCCGTCTTTTCGTCTTTTTTAATATCGTCAAATTCTTCTAGTAAAGTTTCATCTTCATCATCATAACCGACCTGATCTTTTGTACTGAATAGATTTTTTAATTTATCAAAAAAACCGACTTTCTTCTCAGCACGAATATGGCCATCTTCATTATCTTCTAAAACTTCATAATCTTCTAAATAAAGATCATCTTCACCGGCGTCTTTGTCAGATGATGTATCGTAATTTTTAGAAAAAATTTCTCCCTCGTCATCAGCAAACTCTATATCAAATTCGTTATCCTCTTTTACCTTTTTTTCTTCAAAAACAGTGTCTTCATCTTCTTCTGAAAACCATTTTTTCCAGTTTACCATAATATTGCTCCTCCTTATCTACAGTTTTATTTTAGATTTAAGTCCTTAAAACGAGTTCCTACTTCCGTATTTTTATCCAAAATTAAGATACCTTTTACCCCTTCTTCATAAGAAAGTCCCAATTCCCTACGAGAACAAAGCATACCGTCAGATTCGACACCACGAAGTTTAGATTTTTTAATCAATAATCCGCTCGGTAACATAGCACCGATTAGGGAAACTACAACTTTTTGTCCCACATCAACATTAGGTGCACCACAGACAATTTGCAATACTTCAGTATCTGAAACTTTTACCGTAGTTACTGATAATTTATCGGCGTCGGGATGTTTTTCTTTTGTAAGAACCTCTCCAACGACAAAATAATCATCATTATTTCCTTCCGAATCAATTTTAATACCGTTTTTTTCAAGGCTAGCTTGAAGTTTTTCTTTTTGTTCGTCAGTAAGATCAATACTTCCTTCTCCGGATAATTTTAAATTTTCAACGTTAAAAATATTTAAACCGACAAGGATATTATCCTTATCTCTAATCAGTGTAATATTCTTTTTATTTTCAAAAGTAACTCTGTCTTCATTTTTAATAGTGATTAATAGCGTTTCACCTAACATTTTTTTATTGTAAAAAAATAACATAACACAATCTCCTAAATTATTTCTTTTATTCTATAAATATAAACAAACTTTCGATATTGCTGCCGTCATATTTAAAAGTAATTGTTGTAATAGGAACCAACCCTTCGGTAAAAAAATGAATCATCATTTTTTGCAAAATCTCCAACCCTTTTTTATTTTTTATGTCAGCTATAACGAGAACATCCTGATGAGGCAATCCCAAATAATATTCACCGCCAATTTTATCATAAAAATAATTAAGAACTTTTTTATCAAGAATTCTGGCGCCGTCATAACCGTCTTTAGCATTTAAAAAATAAAATGTATTGCCTGCTACAATGTCCGTATTGAATTTTAACGGTAATTTCTCCAAATTACTTTCTGCAATTTCCAGTAAGGTTTTTTTATTTGTATTTAGCTGTTTCAGTATGTCTTTGTCTAATAATTTATATCCTGTATCAAAATCATAAGCTAAGTATATAGCCGTTTCATTGGTATGACTGAATTTAATCAAATCTACCTTATTATCTTTATTAAAACCGGTAGATCTGATAACGGGATATATTTTTTTAAAACTATCTTCTTTGACTAATTCATTTTGAGTAATTTTGTTTTGAGAGATAAAATTCTGCTCAAGATGATAAAGAAACTCTTCAAATTTTTTATCACTAATTTTTGTTTTATCATTATTTAATCGTTTAACAAAATTATCAATATCAACCTTAGCCTTATGCCCATTATAATCTAAAATAAAAATACTTTTTTCCTTCAACTTACGTTCATAAATTTTAATTTTAGGTAATTTTTCTAAAATTTTTTCTAAAATATAATCTCTTGTATAAGACATAACGCCCCCTATTAATATATAATATGGCTATTTAATTATATCATAAAATACAACAAGCAAGCAATACTAACAAAGGGGACAATCTATTAAATTAGAATTTAATAAAAAGATAAATTTTTAAAGGCTGACATAAAAAAGATTATTACAATACTTTAAATAAAAAGATTATAAATTTTAAAATTTAGTTTAGGGTTGCGATTTTGTTCAAATAAACAATAATTAAAGTGTTGAAAAACTATAATAAATATTGTAATATAGAGAGGTATATAACATTGTTTTACATCAATATTAGATTTAATATTTTTAGTGTTGTTTAGTATGAAATTTTTATTTAACGATGATGTTTGAGAATGTTTATAAGATAAAATACAATGTGATTATAAAAAAACTATAATCTACTAAGAAAATTTAAAATAATAGAAAGAGAGAATTATTATGGGTCGTAAATGGAATAACATTAAGGAAAAAAAAGCGGCAAAGGATGCGAATACCAGTAAAATTTATGCGAAGTTCGGAAGGGAGATTTACCAAGCCGCAAAAAGTGGTGAGCCGGATCCCGAAAGCAACAGAAACTTAAAAGTTGTTTTGGAGCGTGCTAAAACTTATCGTGTTCCTAAAAACATTATTGACCGAGCTATAGAAAAGGCTAAAGGCGGCAGTGAGGAAAACTACGATGAACTGCGTTATGAAGGATTTGGCATAAGCGGGACAATGATTATTATTGATACGCTTACCAATAATGTTAATCGTACTGCGGCGGAAGTTCGTACAGCTTTAGGAAAAAATGGCGGTAATTTGGGTGTGACTGGTTCTGTGAATTATATGTTTGACAATACGGCTGTTATCGGTGTCGCAGATAAAAGTGCTGATGAATTGTTAGAAATCTTGATGGAAGCGGATATTGATGCACGTGATATCGTTGAAGAAGAAGGATTGGCACTCGTTTACGGAGAGCCTGAAAACTTCCACGAAATTCAAGAAGCATTAAAATCTGCCGGAATAGAAGAATTTGAAGTAGCTGAAATTTCTATGATTCCACAAAATGAAGTAACATTAACCGAAGAAGACAGGGTAAAATTTGAACGCATGTTGGATATGCTTGATGACTGTGACGATGTTCAACAAGTATACCACAATGTTAACTTGGATTAGAGGTTAGCGATGGTAAAAAAAATAAAGAAAAATAGTTCATACAGCTATAATGATAGAAATGTAAAGCCGACTTTTTCCACAGAAGCAACAAGATCTTTAGTAAAAAATTTTCCGGATATAGTAAACGAAAATGCTAAAAGTGGAAAAAGAGTTATCGCTTATGCAATAGATTTATTAACTTACGTGCCGATAGCAGCGTTATTTCATTTTACAACATTAAATTTACGCCAAGCAGGTGGGGCTGAAAATGAAAGAAATGCAATGTATATGATGTTGGCGATTGTTGTCTACGCTTTACTGTTGTTCGGTTATTTACCAAACAAATGGCAAGGGCAAACTATTGGGAAAAAATTACTAAAAATTCGTATGGTTCCGACAAATAACCAAAAAGTAGAATTTTCAAAATATATTATAAGAGAATTTTTAATTAAAATTGTACTAGGTTGGATATGCGTACCCGTTATTTTAGCACATGGTTTATATAAAAAATTATTTGAAAAACAAGCCGATATTACATTATTGCACGATAAATTATTGCAGACAAGGGTTGTGGAAATATCCCAAAAATAATTCTTTAGAGGTGTTATATGATGAAAATGGATAGACATGCTTATATACTGGAAGAATTAAAGAAAAAACACTTAGTCAGAGTCAGTAAACTCGCTTATGATATGAAGGTTACGGAGATGACTATAAGGCGTGATTTACAAGAACTGGAAGATTATGGTCATTTAACTCGTATCCACGGTGGAGCAAAATTAAAACCCAAAAATTTTTATCAGGAAGATAACTACAACAAAAAAATTCTGATAAATGTTGAAGAAAAAAAACAAATTGCTAAAAAAGTAGCGGATATTATAAAAAATAATGAAACAATTTTTATAGGGGCAGGGAGTACAACGAGTTACTTAGCGGAGTTTTTACAAGATAAAAGCATTAACATAGTAACCAACTCCATTACAGTTTTTGAGCAATTTAAAGATAATAATTCATGTGATTTGATTTTTATTGGCGGAAGGTATCGCCCCAAAACAAAAGGTTTTGTAGGTTATTTTACACAAGATGCCCTCAGCAAAATAAGTGTCAACAAAGCATTTGTAGGAGTGAACGGTATTGATTTGGAAAAAGTTACAATTTCCGACGAAGAAGAAGGGCGTTGCAATGACACTATACTAAACAATGCGACTGAACGCTATGTTTTGGCAGACCACAGTAAATTTTCCACTCATGCTTTCTATTCTTTTTATCGCTTAAAAGACTTAACAGCGATAATAACTGATAACATACTGGACGAAAATATTAAAGAGCAGTATAAAAAAGAAGTGGAAATTATTTAACTACAAAAAGCTATATTTAATCATTAGCTATTAAACAATAAAATATACAAATTTTAAAAAAAGCAGAAAAATTAACTATACCGGTTAGTTTTTCTGCTTTTTTCTAAGGTTTTCATTTAACTTGGTCTATTTTGTTACAATATTCAAAAACAAAAGAATTGTTCAGTCTTTATAATAGTTTGAAATTATTATAAAGATTTTTCAAAATTTAGTGGACTGTATGTAATAACTTGATAAAATCAATTTATAATGAAAATACAAGTTTTGAATTGGTTTTATATTTTTTAGATTAAGAAAATTATTAAAACTTAGATAAAAGTTAACCCCACTACAAAATCTCACATAATTTTAAAAATTTTAGTTGAATGTATCTCTCAGTTAGCAAATTTTATTATAAAATATGATACTAAAAATTATAGAAATTATTTTTAAGTAATGTAATATATATTATAAAAATAAGAGTACAATGATTAAGAGGTATTTTTAAATTTTTCTTTTCATTAATATTACAAAAAAAATTTAAGTGTTGAAGATAGATGGTCAATGTTTTTTGGACAAAGACAAAAAATTTCAATTAACGAAAAGATACAGCTGTTTAAAACTGTATTAAATACTGTACTAGGGCGAAATTACCCTTAAGCAATTACTAATTATCTCTTAAATAGAATAACTTTAAGTTATGGATAAATTTTTTTTATATTATTTTCAAGTTATGATAAGTTTTTTTCACAAAAATTATAAAAATAAAGAAATTAAAATCATAAAATATTAAGGTGTTGATTTAAGAGAACACTAGAGGGTAGTTGAAAAAATATTTTATTGTGATATAATATAAGTACAGAGTTGTAGTATAACAAAAGTTAATATAAACTTAGCAATAAACAATAGTTTTTAAAAATTAAATAATTAAAGAAAGGTTGATTTATATGGATGCAGACAGGAAAAAAAAGAGTAAAAGTATTGTAAAAAAGGCAATCAGTATTGAAACATTTGTTTTTCTTATCGTGTTTTTATTAATCTTCGGACTTATGGCACGTAAGATGGGAACTCCTTTAATGTTTAAAACAATGATGGCAACCGCCCACGACTTGCTACTTAATACAGTATTTTTCATAATGGCGATGGCGGTCATTGCTGGGGCTATCAGTGCATTATTATCAGAATTTGGTGCAATAGCACTTATTAATAAAATTTTCGCACCACTTATGAAACCACTTTGGGGAATGCCCGGTGCGAGTGTAACAGGAGCAGTTGCGACTTATTTATCAGATAATCCGGCTATTATCCCTTTCGCTAAAGATACTCGTTTTATATCATTTTTCAAAAAGTATCAAGTTCCGGCATTATGTAATTTAGGAACCGCTTTTGGTATGGGGCTTATTGTTACTATGTTTATGATGGGACAAGGTACAGGTTTTGTTAAAGCCGCACTAATCGGTAATGTAGGAGCTATTATCGGTAGTATTATTAGTGTTCGTTTAATGTTAAGACAAACGAAAAAATTTTTTGGTGATAAGGCTTACGAACCTGCGATTGAAGTTAAAGATGGTGAAGAAGACCCTAATAAAGTCCGAATTATTCGTGACGGTAATATGTTCCAACGTGTACTGGATACCATTTTAGAAGGAGGTAAAACCGGTGTAGAAATGGGTATGGCTATAATACCGGGTGTTTTAATAGTTTGTACATTTGTTATGATGCTAACTTTTAAAATGCCGGCTAACGGATATACCGGTGCTGCTTATGAAGGTGTTGGTTTCTTACCTTGGTTAGGAGAAAAATTAACATTTATTTTAGAACCGTTATTCGGTTTCAAATCAGCAGAAGCAATAGCGTTCCCAATCACAGCATTAGGTGCTGTTGGTGGCGCAATATCATTAGTACCCGAATTTCTTAAAGGAGGACTTATTGGACCTAATGATATTGCTGTTTTCACAGCGATGGGAATGTGTTGGAGTGGATATTTAAGCACTCATATAGGAATGATGGATGCCTTAGGTGTAAGAAAACTGTCATCAAAAGCGATTGTTTCACATACAATCGGTGGTATAGCAGCAGGGATAGTTGCACATTACTTATTCTTGTTATTAGGTTAAATTAAATTTAGGATATTCATAAATAAACCCGAACCTCACTTTTAATTATTAAAGTGAGGTTTTTTATTACTTAGGTTCAATAAAAAAACTTGACAGCTAATTTTAAAAGATATATAATAAATATTGTGTTTATGGGGTGATATTTAATGAAATGGTTAAGATCTTCTTTATTCAAAAATAATAGTAATACTTTTACTTTTGAAGAGAAAATTAATATTAACGTAAATCACTATAATGCCTCTTTAAAAAATATTAAAGATGTTATTGTTAGTGGAACTTTAACTAGAGGCGGTAAAGATAAAATATACGCCGATTTAAAAATTATTGGAGTTTTCGAAATGATTTCCGGTAGAACACTAAATAGTGTTGAATTGCCGTTTGAAATTCTTGAAAAAGAAGAGTACATTGATAAATCATTAATTGGAAATGACATAATTGATGTAAATCTTATGGATATGTATATTGATTTGAAACCTTTAGTACATGAACTTATAATTTTAAATATTCCGATTACCTCATCAGCTGATGAACAAATGGAGTTGGTTTCCGGCAAAGATTGGAAACTGCTTTCTGAAGATACTTTAGTGGATCTTGCGAAAAAAAAAGAATCTCCATTTGCTGCACTTAACGGATTATTTAAAGAACAGTAAGTATGTGATTTTTATAATAATTGGAGGAAATTAACTATGGCAGTTCCTTTTAGAAGAACATCAAAAACAGCTAAAAGAAAAAGAAGAACTCATAAAAAACTATCTGCACCATCAATTTCTATCGATAAAACAAGCGGTAACTATGTAATGGGTCACCGTGTTGATAAAAAAACCGGTATGTATAAAGGCAGACAAGTTCTAGATGTAAAATAATTAAGTATTACCGAAAAGACTAAGTTACACTTGGTCTTTTTTTTTGTATATATTTTTTCAATAAATTTACACTTTAATTTTATTACAGCAAAAAGATATGTTTTACAAAAATAACTTCTAATTTTGAATTAAACTCTAAGCAAAAAAGTTGTACCGTTCGGTAAAAGAGTGTATTATATTTTATAAAAGTTATTTGAAATAAATTATTAAAATTTTAAGGAGTTAATTATGGTAAAATATGATTTATTAGTAATCGGCTTTGGGAAAGCCGGAAAGACCTTAGCAACCACATTAGCAAAAGAAGGAAAAAAAGTAGCCGTTGTTGAAGAAAATAGTAAAATGTATGGAGGAACTTGTATTAATATCGGCTGTATTCCGACAAAAACTTTAATTGTCGCAGCTGAAAATAAAAAAAGTTATGCCGAAGCAAAAGCTACACGTGACAAAGTCGTTTCAAAATTAAACGCTAAAAACTTTGCAATGTTAAATAATAATCCTAATATTGATATTTATACTGCAAAAGCAAAATTTATCTCCAATAAAGTGATAGAAATTTTCGAAAACGGCGAAACTAAACAACTGGAAGGTGAAGTTATCGTTATTAATACCGGTGCTAAAAATAATACTTTGAATATTCCCGGTTTAACAACATCTAAAAATGTTTATGATAGTACCGAACTTCAAAAGTTAAAAACACCTCCGAAAACATTAGGAATTTTAGGTGGAGGTAACATTGGTTTAGAATTTTCCAATCTTTATTCTAAATTAGGTGTTAAAGTGACACTTATAGACTTTTCACCGACTGTTTTAGGTCGTGAAGATACTGATATTTCAATACTTGCTCAAAAATATCTCAAAGAACAAGGGGTAGAATTTAAACTTGGAACTGCTACTAAAGAAATTCGCAACAACGGTAATAAAGTAATTGTTGATACTGAAAAATATGGAAACTTGGAATTTGATGCCCTACTTCATGCGACCGGACGCCGTGCTAACACCGAAGATTTAGGCTTAGAAAATACCGACATCAAACTAGCGGCTAACGGCTCTATTGTAGTTGATGAATTTTGTCGCACTAATGTAGAAAATATTTTTGCTGTTGGCGATGTAAATGGCGGCTTACAGTTTACTTATGTATCACTGGATGATTTTAGAATAGTAAATAATTATCTACATGGTAATAAAGAATATACACGTCTAAATCGTGAAAATATACCTTACTCAGTATTCATTACCCCTACCTTATCACGTGTAGGTCTTAATGAAAATCAAGCACGCAAATTGTATAAAAATATCGCCGTTGCCAGTCTACATGTAGCAAATATGCCGCGCGGTGCAGTTAATCAAGATCAACGTGGAATTTACAAAGTAATTGTTGACAAAGATACAAATTTAATCCTAGGTGCTACATTATTTAGTAAAAACTCTGAGGAAATAATTAACCTTATTAAACTGGCAATGGATAATAATATTCCTTATACCTATATTAAAAACCAAGTATTTACCCATCCTGCAATGGCTGAAAATTTAAACGATGTTTTTAAATTAATTTAGTATCCCTTTAAATCGTAAATAATTTTTAAAACAATTTTAATAAGAGTAACGACAACTTATAAAAAATGTTAAACAGTTAATATAAAACTCTACACTAAGAAATTGATACTAATTCTTTTTAAATATATTGCTTTGTGGCAATAAACACTATATAATAGAATTAATCTAATAAATTTAAAGGGGTATAACCATGAATCTTAATACATTTTATGTGTTGTTCGGTTTCTTAGCTCTCTACGGAATTATCACTACTCTTCGTGATAAAAAGAAAAAAAGAGATGAAATTAGTAAAGAAGCCTTAACAAGATTGCAAGATAGACAATATAAAAAAGAATTGGAAAAAGTTATAAATTTTAGCCAAGATGATGCCATAAATATTGCTGAACTAAGAAAAAAATACTTCTTAAACTACAAAGATGCAAAGCAATTACTTGAAATTATAAAAAATAAAAGATAATATACAATAAAATTATCCCACCTAATTTTTATAGAGTTAATTAATTGTTTTCTATTTTAAACAGTTAAAAACCAAGATTAAGAAAATATCATTTTCAAAATCTCGGTTTTTTATCTTTTAAATCAACTTCTTTTTTAATCCTTTATAATTCTATAATAGACACGTGATGTTAAAACATAGACTATCAGATAAAATAAGGTAAATACTCCTACTGCACCCGACATTCCTATTAAGAAAGCTGTTGTCTTTTTCAATAAAAACAAATTCATTATTTTTTCAATAAATGGAAAAGCTACCGCTGTATGTATTGTCGCTATGACTAATGGTGCAAAGAAAATCAATAATACTTGCGAACGAATTGATTGTTTTATTTGTTTTTCTGTTAAACCGACTTTTCTCATTATTGAAAATTTATTTTTATCTTCATACCCTTCAGATATTTGTTTATAATACATTATTACCACTTGTGAAACTATAAAAATCAAACTGATAAAAATTCCGATAAATAGAAATGATGCGAACATTGCTTTAAATTCATCTTTATTTTCATATTTTGACTCTGAAAAAACTTCATATTTTTTATTTAAATTATTAATATCTTTTACTATTTCTGCTTCTTTATTCGGATTTTTTATATTAAACATTATGTTTGTTGTCAGCATTTCATCAGATTTACTTTTTTCAGCACTTTCAGTGACCATTAATTTCTCAGCTATTTTTGTCCTAATACTTTCATCTTTTACAACAATATAATAAGTTGGCATAATATTTGCTTCTGTATGCCCGATTTCTCCTGTTATTTGATTCAGTTTTTCTTTTACCTTAAACTTCTCGTTTAGAATTTGTATATCACTATGTTGATATTTTGCCTTTTTGTCAAGATAAAGTAGCACTTCGTCAGGTTTTAACGTTTTATTTTCACCATTCATTTTATTATAATCGCTTAATGTGCTTACAATAACAATTACCAAATTGCTTATTTTATTGTTTTCCGGAGCTGTTATTTTTCCGTCTTCCATTTCTCCTGCCGTCATTAAGGTATTATAGAATACTTCATCAGATTTTTTTACGTTATGTTTTTTCAAAATTTTATCAATTTCTTTTTGTACTTCACTTGCTATTTCTTTATTACTATGTTTCACCCCAACACTTATATCTCTTGGATATCTATTTTCATATGCTTCGTTTACTCCTGCATACATTGTACTGGTAGCTCCCATCGTAACAAGAACCATTGTCGATAGGATACAAATATTTGCAAGCCCTACCGCATTACGTTTCATACGATACAATAATCCCGATACACTGATAAAATGTTTCGGTTTGTAGTAGTAACGTTTATTATTTTTCATTATTTTTAACACAGTAATGCTTACCGTCATAAATATCAGATAGGTACCCAATATTACAGCCATAACGGCATAAAAGAATGATGTTAATGCTTCAATCGGATTTCCTGCAGTAAGTGCCGTATAGTAACCATATCCTACCAATCCGATTCCTATTAATGTTAAAATAAATCGTGCCTTAGGTTCTTTTTCACCCGTACTTCCTTCTTTTAACAAAGTTATTATTTTTAAACGTGATATTTTTATAACAGTATACAATAAAATTAAAAAGTAAATCCCTCCGAACAAACCAATCGTCGTAACAACGGCAATTACCGGTATATCAAATCCGAATACCACACCTTTGCTAAACAATTTTAAAAGTGCCAATAAGGTAACTTTACCGAACATTATTCCAAATGCTAAACCGAACGTTAATGTGATAAGACCGATAAATATTGTCTCTCTCATTAAAATTTTGGCTATTTGCTTTTTAGTCATTCCAAGCACAGCATAAAGACCAAATTCTTTAATACGGCGTTTAATCAAAAAGCTATAGGTGTAGAAAAGAAAAATCATTGAAAATATCGCTATTACTATAAGACCTAACGACAAAATTTGTTTTGTTTGAGCTGAACCGTGTTCCAATTTATTTAAACTTGTACCAAGAGCAATAGAGCCTAATATATAAAACGATGCTATTGTAAAAATTGATGCAAATATATATGGTAATACCAACTGTTTGTTTTTAACTATATTATTCCATGCAAATCTACTATAAAAGAATCTCATTTTACTCACCTGCCTGCATTAATGTTAAAGTATCGTTAATTTTCTGATACATTTCACTATGGTTTTGCGTTCCTCTACGCAACTCATGAAATACAACTCCATCTTTAATAAAAAGTACGCGTTTTGCTCGACTGGCTGTTTTTACAGAGTGAGTAACCATAATAATAGTTTGACCGGCTTCGTTTAACTTATCAAATACTTCCAACAATTGCTCTGTTGATTTTGAATCTAACGCTCCGGTAGGTTCGTCCGCCAATATTAATGCCGGATTGGTGATAATGGCACGTGCTACAGCAACACGTTGTTTTTGTCCACCCGATACTTCATAAGGATACTTATTAATCAATTTATCTATACCAAGCGGTTTTATTATATTATTTAATCTCTTTTCCATATCTTTATAATTTTTGTTTTCTAATACCAACGGTAGTAAAATATTATCTTTTATAGAAAAATTATCCAACAAATTAAAATCTTGAAACACAAACCCCAAATTTTCGCGACGAAAATTTGCCAATTCTTTATCTTTTAGTTTACTTAAATCTGTTCCGTTTAACCTTATATTACCGGATGTAGCTTTATCAAAAGTAGCGATAATATTAAGTAATGTAGTCTTACCACTTCCGCTTTCTCCCATAACTGCTACATATTCTCCTTTATCTACTGCAAAATTAACATTTTTCAACGCCTCCGTACTATTTGTACTTAATATAGTTGCATATACTTTTCTTAAATTATTTACCTCTAATAACATATTTATAACTCCTTTATCATTTATTCGATATACTTTATTGTGTTTTACAATTATTATTTTACAGCAAAGTTTTCATTCGTTCTATCGAATTTCCTTACAAAATATAAATAAACCTTACAAAATCGTAAGGTTTGTATATTTTTATTTATATAATTGACCGAAATAAAGTTATGTTTTACTTATAAGTATCTTTTCACTCTCTATAATTATAATTTTGAGAAAATCCTATTTCTACCGTTGTTCCAATTCCTGTTGTTGACGTAATTTTTATCGTGTGTTCAAGATTATCAAGTATTTTTTTACACAAATATAAACCTATACCACTTGATTTTTTCTCATAGCGTCCGTTAAACCCTGTAAATCCTTGTTCAAATATCCTTGGTAAATCTTCTTCTTTTATACCTATACCGTTGTCAGTTATTGTTATTTTATTTTCTTCCAAAGTTATCTTCACCGTACCGCCACGTGATGTATATTTTATTGCATTACTGATAATTTGTTCCAATGCAAAACTGAACCATTTTTTATCTGTTATTACAAATGTTTCTTGTGGAACAAAATTAAGAGTTAATTTTTTGTTGATAAATAAGCTGGCATATTTTTTTAATATTTCTCGTGTTATTTCACTTAATTCAATTTTTTCAAATACATAATCGGTATTTTCACTTCCAAGCCTTATATATGTCAGCACCATTTCAACATAACATTCTATTTTAAATAATTCTTGTTCCAACATATAATTATCATGTTCACTGTTATCCAATATAAAATGTATTGCCGCTATCGGTGTTTTAATCTGATGTACCCACATACTGTAATAATCAACTAACTGCGTTTGTTTTTTACGATTTTCTTCAATAGTTTTTTCTAATTCATTAAATAACCTTGTAATTATTTTTTGATAATACTGAACCCTAATATCCAAACTAATCGGCAATTTATCTAAATCATTAATAAGATTATCTTTTAAAAAATGCAACGCACTGAAACTTCTTTTATAATTGTTAAAATCAAAAACACTTACGATTATAGCCAAAGTAAAACACAATAACCCGCTATAGTAAAGAACTTCTCTCGGAATATCATACAGGTAAAACATTATAAAAAAGATTATAATAAAAGAACAAAAAAGTAGGTATATTTTTAAATTTTTCTTTAAATAACTATATAATACTTTCATTAAACTAAATATCCCTTTCCTTTTTTAGTCATTATTAAATCATTAACACCGATTGACTTTAACTTTGCACGCAAACGATTAACATTAACCGATAAAGTATTCTCATCAATAAAATGATCACTCTGCCACAGTGTTGTCATTATCAATTCACGACTTACAATTTGTTCTCTATGTTCTAATAAGACGGTTAAAATTCTACTTTCATTTTTAGTCAGCTGTGCTGTTTTTCCCTGAAACTTAACCTCGTCTTTATTTATATCAAAAATAACATCTTTATAGGTTATTAACTGTGTATTAGCATTAAAGTTATAAACTCTTCTTAACAGCGCTTCTATTTTTGCTTTAAGAACAACAAGTTTAAACGGTTTTTCTATAAAATCATCTGCCCCTATTGTCATAGCCATTACAATATTCATATCGTCACTTGCAGAAGAAATAAACATTACCGGTACTTTAGAGATATTACGTATTTCTTCACACCAATAATACCCGTCAAAATAAGGAAGATTTATATCCATTAATACCAAATCAGGTTTTTTCTCAACAAACTCCGTCAATACCTGTTCAAAGTTATTTACTTCATAAGTAGTAAAATTCCATTTCTCTAAATATTGTGCTATGCTGTTAGAAATTACTTCATCGTCTTCCACTATCATTACTGTATACATATTTATTTACCTCTTATTATTTATCACCTATCACTTTACAAAATTATACCACAAATTAATCTCAAAAGTTAATATTTCCATAATTGTATTTTTTATTTATATAATTAATTTTTTATTATTTATCTCTACGAAGAAATATTTATATAATGATTATTTTTTTATTTTTATATTCTTAAATTTAACCGTTAATCAGGAAAATATTAAAAAAAATTAATTAATTGTTAAATTAATATATTTTTATAAAATAAATAATCTCTCCGTTACCGAAGAGACTATTTATAATTTAAAAAGAGAAAATTGAATTTTTTGTGGGTCAAGATAGAGAGAATTAATTTCCTTTAACAAACTTTATAAATTACGTTCTTGACCCACATTGGAGAACAACTTAAAACTTATGATTTCTTTAGAAATCGACTTTATTAAGCTACCTTAGACGTAGTATATTAGATTACTGTTAATAAGATATTCTACCAAAATTTTAACCTTTAGCATCATAAACCTCTAAAAGATTATATTTGTTCTAATGCCAACCGTAAATCTTCTATTAAATCATCTCTATTTTCTAAACCGATTGACAAACGAATTTGTGTAGGTGTTATCCCTGTATACGCTAATTCCTCAGGACTAAGTTGACCGTGCGTAGTCGAAGCCGGATGTACTACCAAACTTTTCGCATCTGCAACATTTGCTAAATTGGAAAAAATTTCTAAACTGTCTATTACCTTACGTGCGGCTTTCTCTCCACCTACAACATCAAACGAAAAGATTGAACCACTTCCTTTTGGTAAATATTTTTTAGCTAATTCATAATATTTGCTATCTTTTAATCCCGGGTAATTTACATGAGCCACTTTCGGATGATTTACTAAGAAATCTACTATTTTTTCTGTATTTTCTATATGACGTTCAACACGTAGTGATAATGTTTCCAAACCTTGTAATAATAAAAATGAATTAAACGGTGATATTGCTGCCCCTGTATCACGTAGAAGTTGTGTTCTTACATTTGTAATAAATGCCGCCTCTCCAACATCACGTGTATAACTTAAATTATGATAACTTGGATCTTCTTCTACTAATTGTGGAAATTTCCCGCTTGCTTCCCAATCAAATTTCCCGCTATCAACAATTACTCCGGCAATTGATGTGCCGTGTCCACCAATAAATTTAGTTGCAGAGTGAACAACTATATCCGCTCCATGACTAAATACATTAATTAAGTAAGGTGTAGCAAATGTATTATCTACTACAAGAGGAATATTATGACGATGTGCTATTTCCGCCCATTTTTCCAAATCCGCAATATTAGCTAACGGATTTCCCAATGTTTCGACAAACAATGCACGTGTATCATCTGTAATAGCTTGTTCTATTTCTTCAAAATTATCAGGATCAACAAAGGTAGCATTTACACCATAACGAGGCAAAGTCAATTTTAATAAATTATACGTTCCGCCGTAGACATTTTTTGATGACACAATATGATGCCCGGCATGTGCCAAAGTTAAAAATACATATGTTAATGCAGCCATTCCCGAAGCAGTCGCCAACGCCCCAACTCCCCCTTCTAACGCATTAACACGTTCCTCAAAAACTGCCGTAGTAGGGTTAGTTATTCTTGTATAAATATTTCCATTTTTTCGTAATGCAAACGAATCTTCTGCGTCTTGCGTATCGTCGAATACGTATGATGTTGTTTGATAAATAGGAACTGCTCGCGATTTTGTGTCCCCAACCGTTTGCCCTGCATGTAATTGTAATGTTTCAAAACTAAATTTTCTTGTCATAATTATTCCTCCTTTTCAAGTTCATTTACCTTAATAATAGACGTTTTAAGATAAATAAAAAATCGCCCTCATTGCCCTAAGACAACGAAGGCGAACTGTTAATTCGCGTTACCACTTCGATTTATATTAACCTTGCGATTAATACCTTATTCAGTACCATCATACTGCGTGCTTTAACGTGCCACTTTCCGTCATTACCTATTAGATAACGATAACTAAAAGACCATTTTCAATTAACCTTCACCACGTTTTCTCACACCAACCGAAAACTCTCTGTTTTAGCTACGCTATTAATTTACTTATCCTCTCAACGTCCATTATTAAATTTAAACTAATTGTACATCTGTTTATTATTTTTGTCAACACCTTTTTTTAAAATTTTTTTGAAACCTTCTTGCTGTAAGGTGGATTTTTATTTATAACTTTTACGATAATAATTTATCTAAATATTTATTATAAAATATATTTTCTTAATAAAATCATTTATTTATTAATAAAAATTTTATTAAATTTTAATTCCTTAATAATATAATAAAATTAATCTAAAAAATAGTATCTAAAACGTTTTTATGTTATAATTACATTATCAAAGGTTTTAAAGAAATAACAAATTATTACTATTTATTAATTTTTAGGAGGTTTTTTATGGAATTTATTAAAACAGAGAACGGTTTTGTTAAATACGACGAAAACGGTCGTGTTATTGCCGAAATTACTTATAAACAGACTAACGATCCTAATATAGTTATAGCTGATCATACTTTTGTTGATTCCTCTTTACGTGGACAAGGTGTTGCAAAAAAACTACTTGACACCTTGGTTGCTGATATTTCAACACAAAACAAAAAAATTAAACCGACTTGTTCTTACGTTGTTAAAAAATTTTCAGAAGATTCTTCTTACGATTTTATAAATGCAGAAAAAAAATAATTTTTTCTATATTTTAAAATTTTTAAAAAAATAAAAAACAAGAATAACTTTTTAAATTTATTTTAAAATTCTATTATTCTTGTTTTTTTACCGTTTTTTAGTATATGTTTTATATGAAACAATTAATATTATATGTTTATATAAGTATTCAAAAAATTCTATCCCGAAATAAATATAGCCGACTTAAAAATTTAAATTTCAGATTAACAACACACCGAATATAAGCAACTGCAATAATATTTTGTAAGAAATTATATAAAAAATATGTTATATTTTCTATTTATCTTAATAATTTTTTATAAGTTGATTATTGCTTTTTCTATCTTAAATTCATAGGCTATTCTTTTTTTATCATCTAAATTATTTTTTATTGAAAGTGTTATTTCTCCTAGTTCTCTAAATCCAAAATTTGTTAAAAATCTTCTCATTATAATATTATCTTTATGAGTATCCACTTTGATACTTTTGATATTATTATTTTTAGCATATTCTATAATTGAAAACAAAATTTGTTTAGCAACACCTTTTTTACGAGCAGATTTTAATACTGCTAATCTATGGAGTGCAAGATACTTTTCAGATGTTGACCAAAGCGTTGATTTTTCATAATCAAAATCATAATTTGCTAATTTTAACGTTGCTACAACTTTATTTTCTAATTCATAAACAAAGGCTGTTTTTTCTTTTATATCATTTTTAATATCTTCAATAGATAAAGAGCCGTGTTGCCATTGATTAATATTCTGCTCCTTTAGAAATTTTTTACCGTCTTCCAGTATTTTCTCCACTATTTCTAAATCGCTATACTTGGTTTTTCTCAACATAACTACAATATTTCCTCTTTCAAAATTAATTCCACAGGGCAATGATCACTTCCAAATATATCGTTATGAATTTTTGCAGATTCTAAATAACATTCTATTTCTCTACTGATAAGAAAATAATCAATTCTCCACCCGGCATTATTTTTACGTGCATTAAAACGATAACTCCACCATGAATATACTCCTGTTAAATTTGGATAAAAATATCTGAATGTGTCAATAAAGCCTGCATTTAACAATTCTGTAAATTTCCCACGTTCTTCTTGTGTAAAACCTGCATTTTTTGTATTAGACTTTGGATTTTTTAAATCTATTTCTGTATGCGCTACATTTAAATCTCCACAAACCACTACACCTTTTTTAGTATTTAACTTAATTAAATAATCTTTGAAATCTTTTTCCCATTCCATACGATAATTAAGGCGCTTCAGTTCACTACCTGAATTAGGTGTATAAACCGTAACAAAGAAAAATTTTTCATATTCCAGCGTAATAACCCGTCCTTCCGTATCGTGTTCATCAATACCTAACCCATAGGTCACCCTTAAAGGTTTATGTTTCGTGTAAATAGCCGTTCCTGAATATCCTTTTCTTTCTGCATAGTTAAAATAACTATAATAGCCGTCAAACTCTAAATTTAATTGTCCTTCTTGCATTTTTGTTTCTTGTAAACAGAAAAAATCTGCATCCAACTTTTTAAAATTTTCTTCAAAATTTTTCTGGACGATTGCTCGCAATCCATTAACATTAAAACTAATACATTTCATTAATCATTCTCTCTTTCTTTTTTTTTGTTTCATATGAAACTTTTATTTTCCCAAACAAAATCGACTGAACAGTTCGTTAATTAATTCATCACCAGAATTTTCCCCTATAACTTCACCTAATAAATTGAATGTAGCCGTATAATCTATTAATACCATATCAACTTCAAGTCCCGAGCTTGCTGCACTGATCGCCTCATTTAAACTGGCTAACGCTTTTTTTATTAAATTTATTTGACGTGTATTAGATAAATAGGTGGCATCTTTCGGCTTTGTTGTGCCGTTAAAAAACATATCTTTAATATTTTTTTCAAGCAGTTCTATTCCTCTATATGTTGTCATAGAAGTTTCAATAATAGGGTGGTTGTACGATAATTTTTTCACTTCTTCTACGTCAATTTTTGTTTCTAAATCAAGTTTATTTAAAATAATTATGGTTTTTTTCTTTTCTGTCAATTTTAATAATTCTATATCTTCAGTTGTTAGGTCTTCGTTGCTGTTAAGTAAAAATAATACTAAATCCGCTTTTTCTAACGCTTCTCTGCTTCGTTTTACACCTATTTTTTCTACGACATCATCTGTTTCCCGGATACCTGCCGTATCAATCAATTTTATCGGAACTCCTTTTATATTAACATACTCCTCGAGTATATCTCGTGTTGTCCCCGCTATATCAGTAACAATAGCTTTATTTTCCTGTAATAAATTATTAAGTAAAGAACTTTTTCCTACGTTCGGTCTACCTATTATTGCGGTATTTATTCCATCTTTTATAATTTTTCCTTGTTTTGATGTTTCTAACAATTTTTCCAAACGAACTTTAATTGCTGTTGACTTTTCCAATATCGTTTGTGTAGTTTCTATCTCTAAATCATCATATTCAGGATAATCTATATTCACTTCAACTACTGCCAATATATCCAAAATATCCGCTCTCAATTTTTTTATTAAATTTGATAAACGCCCTTGCATTTGATTATTAGCAATCATACCGGCTTCTTCTGTTTTACTTTTAATAAAATCTATTATTGCCTCAGCTTGCGTTAAATCTATACGTCCATTTAAAAAAGCTCTTTTTGTAAATTCCCCCGGTTCAGCCAATCTTGCTCCACATTCCAGACATAATCCCAGTATACGCTGTATTGTAATAATACCGCCGTGACAATTAATTTCTACAACATCTTCTGTCGTAAAAGTGCGAGGAGCTTTCATTTTCACAACCATTACTTCTTCTATTTTTTCTTTTGTTTTAGGATCTATAACATGACCATAGTTTATAGTGTGTGTTGAAACTTCTTGAATAGTTTTTTCTCTCGGTAGTTTTATAAATTTATCCGCTATTTCAAACGCTTTATCTCCGCTTAATCTAACAATACCAATAGCACCTTCTCCTAATGCGGTCGAAATTGCACAAATTGTTTCCGCCATTGTATCACTCCTTATTTTTTCTTCTTTCTTATTATAACGATAATATTATAAATATTTAATTTATTTGCTTATCCACTCGAAAAGAAAGGCAGGATAGAACGTTACTTCTTATCCCACCCGTATAAATTTTTATTTTAATAACTCTATTTCTGATAACGCATCTTCCAAATCATCAATATCATATTCCTTAGATAAAACTCCGACTGCTCCATTATTAAAAGCCTGTCTTTTATATGTAGGAACATGACCTACGCTGCTACAAATCAATATTTTCGCTTTTGTAGGATATAAATCATGGATAATACGTGTTGCTTCTAATCCATCCAATACCGGCATACAAATATCCATCGTAACTACATCCGGTTTTACTTTAGAAAACATTTCTATAGCCTCTTTGCCGTTTTTAGCAAAATAACACTCAAAACCTGCCATCTTTGCTATTTCTGCACCACGTTTGCGATAATATGCACTATCATCAACAATCAATATTTTTGCCATCTGTTTTCTGTTTTACTCCTATCTAGCTGTAATAACCAAATATCTAAAAGGTTCTTCTCCTCGTGATTCCGTTTCTACATTTTTTATGCCGGTTAAGGCGTTATGAATAATTTTACGTTCAACACTTGTCATCGGCTCTAATTCTACAGGTCTCCCCGTTTTCTTAGATTTTTTCGCCAAATTTAATGCCAATTCTTCCAATGTTTTTTGGCGAGTTTTACGATAATCATCACAATCAACCGTTATTCTAAAGAAATGTGAACTGAATTTTTTTGCGTAATTATTTACTAAAAATTGTAAACTATTTAGAGTAGCACCACGTTTTCCTATAATTAAACTCGTATTTTCTTCTGTTTTTATATTTAAAGTAAAATGTCTGTTCCCTTCTTCTTTAAAATCTACATTTACATCAGGGTATCCCATTGCTTTAACTATGTTTGTAAGATAATTTACAATTTTTTCTTTGTTTTTTATTATATAATCTTCTCTTTTTTCTTTTTTTTCCGTTTTTTCTTCTCTTAAGATTTTTTCTTCTTCTTTTTCTTCTATTTCAATATTTTCTTTTTCAACATTTTCTTTCTCTTTTATTTTTTCTGTTGTTTTTTCTAAAACATCAGCGTTTTCCAATTCTAACGGTGTAAGTTTTACCTTGGCATTTTTTTTGAATAAACCAAAAATACCGTTTGCTCCACCTTCAATTACTTCTATCTTTACCTTATCTTCAACTAAATTTAATTCAGCCAAGCCTTTTTTTATGGCTTCATCAACTGTTTTTTCTTCGTATATATATTCTTTTTCCATTTTTAACTCCTCTTTATCTTAATAATTTACAACCTTTCAGTACATGATTTATAGATTTATCGAAATCTTCAAACGATAAATCTACCGCACCTTTCCTTACTATAATAATTACATCATAATTTTTAATAAAATCTTTTCTTATTTTAAAACATTCTCTTACATAGCGTTTTAATTTATTTCTCTTATATGCTTTTCCTAACTTTTTACTTACAGATATACCTAAACGCATATGATCTAATTCGTTTTCTTTAAAATAAATAACAAACTGCCTATTGGCGAAAGATTTTTTTTTTCTTATAATACTATCAAAATCACTACTCTTTTTTATTCTATATTCTTTTTTCATTCTAAAACCTTTCTCACCTTATTATTTTAGCAGTTTATTAACAAATTTACAACTATATTCTCATGTTATATTTTTTAATAAGATAACTTATAAACTAAACTCAACTGAAGATATAAAAAATTGAGCGACTAAAAAATCGTAATTTCACCAGAAATCGATTTTATTAAGTCGCTCTCATATAATTCATTAGATTTAAAAAGCTCTTTTAAGCAAATTCTAAAATCATCGAACTGCTGTTATAAGTAAACTCTATTAGAATTTTTAACTTATAGCTTGCTTACTAAAATTATTAAGCTGAAAGAACTTTTCTTCCTTTAGCTCTACGTCTTGATAATACATTTCGTCCGTTTTTATTGCTCATTCTTGCTCTAAATCCATGTACTTTAGAATGTTTTCTTTTATTAGGTTGATACGTACGTTTCATTTTGCCCTCCTCGAGTTTTCTTTTTCTTATGATAGATGTAATAACCAAATTAGTCTATCATATATATGTGAATTAATCAAGTGAAAAATAATTTTTACATAAATGCTCCTTATTTTATAAATTCTAAACTTTTAAACAAAATAATATTTTTTATGTGAAGTTTTATTAACAATTCTAAAAAAAGATATTGTTAAAAACTTCTAATTTCTTTATTTTTACCTCTTCAATTTAACATTTTATTACTTTTTTATTAACATTTCTAACAATTTCACCTTAAAGTTTTTCCACAGGTTGTTAATACTGTGTTAAAAACTTTTTATTTCTCTATTTTTACTTGTTAAAAAATTTTTAATATATATGATTTTTCTTTTTATTTCTTTTTAATTTTCCAGAAAAAAATATATTTATTACTAAAAGTTATTAACAAGTTTATAACTTTTATTCACAGGTTGTTAATATCTTTTTGTTTTCTTTTTCTTTTTATGTTATAATATTCTATATATTTTTTAATTGGAGGTTTTTTGTGAGTAATTCTAATTTTTTATGGGAAATTATTTTAAAAGAATTAAAATCCGAATTGCCTGAGGAGGTTTTTGAAACTTGGTTTTTAGCCGCCTCTATCGATGAAGTTGATTTTGTTAATAAAAATATTTCTATTACAAGTAAAGAAATTCTGGTTTCTCAATATTTAAAAGGTGCTTTTGATTATAAACTCAAAGCTATCCTTTACAAAACTACCGGACTTAATTTTAATATAGATTACGTTTCTTTAGATTCTTCAGCTATTTCTGTTAAAAATAATCATAATATTAAGGAAAATACTATCCCTGCTGAAGATATTATTAAACAAAATTTTTTACAAGGTGATAAACCTTCCGGTGCTCAAAACTTTTATCAAAAGCAGAGTTTTTCTTTAGAAGGTTATAAAACTCCTACACCTAATAAATCACTTCCTATAAGTAAAACTAATCCTACCCTAAATAAAAACTTTACCTTTGATACTTTTATTGTTGGTGAAGGAAATAAATATGCTCATGCTGTTGCGTATACTGTTGCAGGAGACCCGGGTAAAAATTACAATCCCCTTTTTATTTATGGAGGTGTAGGTCTTGGAAAAACTCATCTTCTTCATGCCATTGGTAATGAAATTGAACATCACTTTCCTGATTTTAAAATAGAGTGTATTTCTTCTGAAAAATTTGTTAATGAATTTATTTCTGCTATAAAAACCAATAATAATACAGATGAAATTTTCAGAAAAAAATACCGTGAAGTTGATGTTCTTTTAATTGATGATATTCAATTTTTAAGTGGAAAAACCGAAACTCAAAATGCTTTTTTCCATACTTTTAATGATTTACAGATGAATCAAAAACAAATTGTTCTTATTAGTGATAGAGAACCTTCTCAACTTAATGATCTTCCTGATAGACTTGTTTCCAGATTCCAACAAGGAGCAACCGTCGATATTACTCCACCGGATTTTGAAACTCGTATGGCTATTTTAAAATATAAGTGTGAACAATTTGAGGTTCCTCTTGATGAATCTACCTTAACTTTTATCGGCAATAATGTTTCTTCCAATATTAGAGAACTTGAGGGAGTTTTAAAAAAAATAAAGCTTATTGCTACGACTAATCATGATGAACCCTCGTTGAAAATTGCCGAGAGTATCTTAAAAAATGTTCGTTCTGCCGGTAGAAAAAATATTTTACCTGAAAATATTATAGGAATTTGTTCTGATTATTATCGAATCAGCAAAGACGATATGCTTTCTTCTACTCGAAAAAAAGAGGTAGTTCAAGCTAGAAATATCGCTATTTACTTATGTAGAGAACTTACAAATCTTTCTTTTCCGGCTATCGGTCAACATTTTAATAAGGATCATACATCTATTCTCTATTCATTTAATAAAATCGCTAATTTGAATAGAGATGATTTTCCTGTTTTATTTGAAGATATTGAAATATTGAAAGAACGATTAAAAAAAAATAGTTAATTTTTATTTACAAGTTTTTAACAAATTTTTAACAACTGAAAACTTTCTTATTTTATTAGTTTTTTCAAGTTTTAAACAATTTTAACAATACTTATTACTATTATTATATATAAATATATTATATAAGGAGAAAAAAATGAAATTTACCATTCAAAAATCTTACTTTCTTGAAGGCTTAAATCATGTTTCAAGAGTTATTGCACCTCATTCTATTTTAGAAATTTTAAAAGGAATAAAACTAGAACTTATTGATAATAAACTTATTTTAAAGGCGAGTGATTCTTTAGTATCTGTCGAATATGCAATAGATCAATATATTGATGATAAAGAAATTATCAATATAGAAGATGAAGGACAAGTAGTTTTGCCTTCCAGAAATTTTATAGAAATAATAAGAAAAGCTCCTACTGATTTTATAGAAATAGAGAAAGTTTCTAACAATATTTTAGTTTATTCAGGAAACAGTGAATTTAATATTAAAGGATATGATCCTGAAGAATATCCGGAATTTCCTGTTATTTCTAAAGATAACAGTTTTAAATTAGATACAAAAATTTTTAATGATGTTATAAGAGAAACTGTATTCTGTACGGCTCCTAATGATCAAAGACCTATTTTAGAAGGCGTTAATCTTTCGTTAAAAAACAAAATTCTAACCGCTACTGCGACCGATTCGTATAGATTAAGTAGAAGAGTTGTTATTTTAAACGAAGAAAATTCTGAAAAAGAGTTTAATCTTATAATTCCGAGAAAAGCACTACAATATTTCCAAAAAATGATTGAAAACGGGCAAGGAGAAGTGGAAATCTTTTATGAAAATAATCGTATAGTATTATATTATCAAAACGTAGTATATACGGTACTTTTAATAAGCGGAAATTATCCGAATACGGACAAATTAATTCCAACTAATTTTGAATGTACTCTTGTTTCAAACAGCAGAGAATTTTTTAATGCGGTAGATAGGGTTTCTTTAATGAGTAGAGAAGATAAAGACGATATTATAAAATTAATTGTTTCTGAAAATTCATTGGAAATTTCATCACAATCAAAAGAATTGGGTAGTGCGGTAGAAGAAATGAATGTAAAATCTATGCTGGAAGATGATAAATTTGAAATTTCAGTTTCAGGAAAATATTTAAAAGATGCTGTGAATGCCGTTGCTTCAGAAGAAATTATCATTAAATTTTCCGGTGAATTAACAGCATTTATAGTCCAACCGAGCGATTATCATAGGGATATAATTGAATTAATATTACCTGTAAGAACATACTAAAGGTTAAATATTATAAATGTAAAAATTATAGAAAATTTTTTAGAAAGTTCAATTTTCTTATATTTAATAATATTATTATAACTTTCACAATAAATAAAATAAAAAAGAAAGCTATATTTTATATAAAAGGTAAAAAAATGTCTAGTAAAAAAAATAAATTAATTATTTTGTTAGGAATTATTGTTTTAGGAATGCTTTTAAGAACACCTATTACATCGGTAGGTGCTATATCCGGAAATTTAAAACAATTACTTAATATTAATAATACTATGGTCGGCTTTATTACGACTATTCCATTAATAGCATTTGCTTTATTCAGTTCTGCTGTTATTAAAATTTCACATAAAATAGGACTTGAAAAAACAATTCTTTTAGCTGCAATAGTTACTACATTGGGTTTAACTTTAAGATTTTATCTTAATACGTCTATATTCTTTTTGGCAACATTTATTATAGGATTAGGTATTACGGTAGGTAATGTATTATTACCCGGTTTAACCAAAAAATATTTCCCGGAAAATCTTGGAGTTATGACAGGATTCTATGCTGTTGTTATGACAATAAGTGCTTCTATAGCGGCAGGAATAAGTTATCCGATAGCCAGTTCAAATATAATAAATGAGAAATTTTCTACAGCACTGGCAGTAAATATATGGTTGGTCGTAGCTGTAGTAAATGTAATAATATATTCAGTTATAGCAAAAGGAAAAAAAGTGGAAGTTTTTGAAAATGAGGAGAAAGTTAATAAAAACTTATTAAAAAATCTAAAACTTTGGTCTATTACTATAAGTATGGGATTACAATCTGCACTATTTTATTGTAGTGTATCATGGTTTGCTGAAATAATGATAAGTAAAGGATTTAGTCCGGAAATGGCAGGCTTGTTATTATCTATCAGTCAGTTCGCTCAGTTTCCATCAACATTTTTAGTTCCGGTAATGGCTGATAAATTGAAAAATAAAATGATAATACCTGTAACTATTACAGTAGGATATATAGTTGCGTTGTTAGGAATAGTAATAACCAATGCTAATTTCAGTCTAATGGCGATATGGATAATAATATATGCTTTATCCGGTGGTGGATCATTCTCATATGTGATGTATTTATTTTCAGCAAAATCAAAAAATGAAAAAGAATCAGCAACCGTTTCAGGTTTAGCACAGTCCGGCGGTTATCTGATAGCAGCTATATTTCCACCGTTATTGGGATATATAAGAGATATATCGAACTGGAACATAGCTTTGTATGTATTACTGATAACAGCGGGAATTTTATTTATAAGTTTAATACATTGTAGTTCTAAAGGTAATATAATAGAGAATTAAGTTGATAGGAAAAATAAAAAGTTCTAATAGAATTTACTTACTAACGGTAAGATACAATGGTTCATTGATTTAAGAATTTGATAAAAGATATTTTTAAGCTAATGGATTATAAGGAGCGACTCTATAAAATTGATTTTTTAAGAAATCGTAAATTTTAAGAGGCTCTTTTTTAATGAAAATTTTTGTAAAAAAATCAATTTGTTTTTCCGGTAAAAATTTTATTGTATAAAAATATAGAATAAAAAAGCATAATAGATAGAAAAATAAAGTAATATAGTTAAAAAATAATAAAAAAATATTTTTTGAAAAAATAAATTAAACAGTTTAAAAAAATAAAATTAAATTCTATGTTATATTGTTAATAAATCGGTATATATGTTTGAAAAAATAAAATAAATAATTAATAAAAAATTATAGTTAGCACTTTCAAAATATATTCAAATTAAAAGAAAATAATTATTTTAATAATAAATTTAAAGATGTAAAAACACTTTCTTTTTTTCAAAGATTATGATATAATTTAAAGTGAAGTGAATGAAAGTGTTTTTATTAGGGATATGAAACTATTTTGTTCATAAAAATTTAGTAAAAATAATTACTTAAAATATCTAAAACTATATATTATAACGGAGGTTTTTTTATGAAAGCGAAAAACAGAAAAGTAGTTTTAATAGGAGCAGGAATGGTAGGGATGAGTTTTGCTTATCAATTATATTCAAGCGGTGTATGTGAAGAGCTTGGACTAATTGATTTCTTCCCGGAAAAAGCTGAAGGGGAAGCAATGGACTTAAACCACGCAGGTGCTTTAGTACCACCTATTAAAGTAACATCAGGCGGATATGAACAATGTGCTGATGCTGATGTTATTGTTATCGCTGGAGGTCTTCCTCAAAAACCAGGTGAAACACGTCTTGACTTAGTAGATAAAAATATTAAAGTTGTTAAAGATATGTCTGAACAAATTGTTAAATCTGGATTTGACGGAGTTATCGTTATTGCATCTAACCCGGTTGACGTGTTGACAAACGCATTACAAAAATTCACCGGATTCCCAAGAAACAAAATTGTTGGTTCTGGAACAACTCTTGATACTTCAAGATTCCGTTACATGTTAGGTGATAAATTAAATATTGCCCCAAATAGTGTACGTGGATATATCGTTGGTGAACACGGTGATACTCAATTAGCGGCATGGAGTAATGTATATGTATACGGAAAACGTTTCGATGATTTCTTAGCTACTTCTAAATATACTGCAGAAGATTTTGAGGAAGTTGAAGAAAAAGTTATGCGTGCAGCATATGAAGTAATCAACCGTAAACGTGCTACTTACTATGCTATCGGTCTTGCATTATTCACTATCGTAAAAGCTATTTTACGTGATGAAAATACAGAACTTGCAGTTAGTGGTTACTGTGAAGGTCAATACGGAGTTGAAGGATTATACATCGGTACTCCGGCAATTATTGGTCGTGAAGGGGTACGTGAAATTGTAGAACTTCCATTGAATGAAGAAGAAACAGCTAAAATGCAACATTCTGCCAAAGTATTGAAAGAAACTTTAGAAAAAGCATACGCTTCATTAGAAAAATAATTAATTATAAATAGGTAAATATATAGGAGAATTAGATTTTTGTAGTCGTAATTTGTTACGACGAAGAGAATTTAATTCTCCTTTTATATTATATAAAATTATAGAAGGAAAAAAAGTTATTAAAAAATTAATTATCTTAGTTAATGAAATTTAGGTTATAAGAGATTGTTAAATAAAGAAAAAATGAAAACCTATAAAGAAAAATAAAAAAATATTGAAAATATTGTTTTCAAACACTAGACTTTTAATTATTTTTTTGATACAATAAAGCTGAATGAAAAGGTTTTAAATGCTTTTATTTATGAACTTTTAGTTGCTTTTAATAAAAAAATGTAAAGGAGATTTATAATGACAATAACGATTTATGATGTAGCGAAAGAAGCAAAAGTATCTATGGCAACAGTTTCACGTGTTGTAAATAACAATCCTAATGTTAAAGAAGATACAAGATTACGTGTTCAAGAAGTAATTAAAAAATTAAGATATACTCCTAATGCGGTAGCAAGAGGATTGGCCAGTAAAAAAACAACTACAATAGGTATAGTTTTACCTGATATAGCAGATCTTTCCTCTGCAGAAATAGTTAGTGGAATAGAGTCTGTAGCTAATATGTATAAATACAATATAATTTTGGCGAATTCTTGCGATGATAAAGAAATAGAAAAAAGCATATTTAATTCGTTTGTAAGTAAACAAGTAGATGGGATTATTTATTTAGGACATTCTTTATCAGATAGTTCAAAAAATTATTTGCACGATACTCAAATACCGGTAGTATTGGCAGGAAATATAGGTTTAGACTCTGAGTTTTATTCAGTTAATATAAATTATGAAAAAGCTGCATATGAAGTGACAAAAGAATTTATAGAAAAAGGCTCTAAAAATATTTCTATAGTAATAAATAAATACGAATCGCAAAAAGCACAGAGAATTATAAAAGGGTACAAAGAAGCACTTGCTGATTGTAAAGTAGAATTTAAATCTAATTTAATAGTAGATGGTTATAAAACGTATAAAGATAGTAATCAAATATTTAAAACTATACGTAATATAAATGCGGAAGTGGTTATAACCATGTTTGATGAAGTAGCATTATCAATAATGCATCAAGCTTTAGATACCGGGGTTAATATTCCTAATGAATTGGAAATAATTTCATTTGAAAATACTAAGTTGTTGGATATGACAAGACCTAAAATTTCTTCAATATTTCAACCAATCTTTGACGTAGGTGCTGTATCAATGCGTATTTTGACAAAAGTAATTGATGTAGAAAAAGCTAAAAGAAAAGGTGAGCCGTACGAAAAAGAAGATCTGGAAGAATTAGAAGCACACGATAATGAAATGTACTTACCTTACAGAATAATTCATAGACAAACTACAAAATAATTAAAGATAAACTCAAGAGTTGATAAAAAAACTAAGATTTAATTTATTAGACACAGCAGTTTGTCAGCATTAAATTTTATTTTGTTAGATTTGCGAAAATTTTTAAATACATGAAAAATAGTAAGGGTGAGATCTTAAAAAATTTAGGTAAGAACAATTACGATTTTTAAGAATCTCCCCTTTTTCTATATCTATTTTCAAAAAAAGGTATTGACATAATATAACGGTAGTGATAAAATAGTAAAAGTCTTCATAAAGAAGAAAACGAACAATAATTAAAAATAAAGTGATAATTGTTAAGTTTTTAAAAAAGAACTTGACAATTAATGAAAACTATAGTAGAATGGAAAACGTCTTCAAAAAAAGAAATTTTTTAAGGATGATATTAAAAAATACTTGACAAATTATTGTTTATAAAGTATAATTGTAAAGGTGTTTTTACACAAATAGTAAATATGCGGGTGTAGTTTAGTGGTAAAACCTCAGTCTTCCAAACTGATGTTGTGAGTTCGATTCTCATCACCCGCTCCATATTATTTTGAACATTGAAAACTAAACGAATTAAGTCAACGTAATTCCAAAAAAGGACAGTTCAAAAAGGAACTATAAAACTTTAAAAAGAGCTAAATCAAGCAAACAAATAAGAAAATATTTGGAGAGTTTGATCCTGGCTCAGGACGAACGCTGGCGGCGTGCCTAATACATGCAAGTCGAGCGAAGAATTATTGGTGCTTGCACCGATAA
>NZ_LT635543.1 GCF_900120125.1 Gemella massiliensis | reverse complement strand
TTGAACATTGAAAACTAAACGAATTAAGTCAACGTAATTCCAAAAAAGGACAGTTCAAAAAGGAACTATAAAACTTTAAAAAGAGCTAAATCAAGCAAACAAATAAGAAAATATTTGGAGAGTTTGATCCTGGCTCAGGACGAACGCTGGCGGCGTGCCTAATACATGCAAGTCGAGCGAAGAATTATTGGTGCTTGCACCGATAATTCTTAGCGGCGAACGGGTGAGTAACACGTAAAGAACCTGCCTTATAGACCGGGATAACTATGGGAAACTGTAGCTAATACCGGATAACAGTATTTTCCGCATGGGAGATATTTAAAAGTCGGTCATGCTGACACTATAAGATGGCTTTGCGGAGCATTAGCTAGTTGGTGGGATAAAAGCCTACCAAGGCGACGATGCATAGCCGACCTGAGAGGGTGAACGGCCACATTGGGACTGAGACACGGCCCAAACTCCTACGGGAGGCAGCAGTAGGGAATCTTCCGCAATGGACGAAAGTCTGACGGAGCAACGCCGCGTGAGTGAAGAAGGATTTCGGTTCGTAAAGCTCTGTTGTTAGGGAAGAAAGGTTGTGTAGTAACTATACACAAAACAGACGGTACCTAACCAGAAAGCCACGGCTAACTACGTGCCAGCAGCCGCGGTAATACGTAGGTGGCAAGCGTTGTCCGGAATTATTGGGCGTAAAGCGCGCGCAGGTGGTTTAGAAAGTCTGATGTGAAAGCTCACGGCTCAACCGTGGAAGGTCATTGGAAACTGATAAACTTGAGTGCAGGAGAGAAAAGTGGAATTCCTAGTGTAGCGGTGAAATGCGTAGAGATTAGGAGGAACACCAGTGGCGAAGGCGGCTTTTTGGCCTGCAACTGACACTGAGGCGCGAAAGCGTGGGGAGCAAACAGGATTAGATACCCTGGTAGTCCACGCCGTAAACGATGAGTGCTAAGTGTTGGTCTCAAAAGAGATCAGTGCTGCAGCAAACGCATTAAGCACTCCGCCTGGGGAGTACGACCGCAAGGTTGAAACTCAAAGGAATTGACGGGGACCCGCACAAGCGGTGGAGCATGTGGTTTAATTCGAAGCAACGCGAAGAACCTTACCAAGTCTTGACATACTGTGAGGGCGTGAGAGATCACGTTGTTTGTCTCTTTGAGACAACACAGATACAGGTGGTGCATGGTTGTCGTCAGCTCGTGTCGTGAGATGTTGGGTTAAGTCCCGCAACGAGCGCAACCCTTATATCTAGTTGCCAGCAGTAAGATGGGGACTCTAGATAGACTGCCAGTGACAAACTGGAGGAAGGTGGGGATGACGTCAAATCATCATGCCCCTTATGACTTGGGCTACACACGTGCTACAATGGATAGGGACAAAGAGAAGCGAGCTTGTAAAAGTAAGCCAATCTCATAAAACTATTCTCAGTTCGGATTGTAGTCTGCAACTCGACTACATGAAGCTGGAATCGCTAGTAATCGCGAATCAGAATGTCGCGGTGAATACGTTCCCGGGTCTTGTACACACCGCCCGTCACACCACGAGAGTTTGTAACACCTGAAGACGGTGACCTAACCGAAAGGGAGGAGCCGGTCACGGTGGGACAGATGATTGGGGTGAAGTCGTAACAAGGTAGCCGTATCGGAAGGTGCGGCTGGATCACCTCCTTTCTAAGGAAAAAAGGATATGTTGGGGAATTCGTTTAGTTTTGAGTGTTCAAGTAATACTCAAGCACAATGAAAACTGAATACAAATATTAGATCAAAAAATTTCTAGAAAAGAAAACAGATTTACAAAACCGAGAAACAGAAGAATAAGGTAAGTAAGAAAAACTTATTCACAAAAAGAGTTCAAGGAAGAAAACGAAGCAAAAAGCTACACACGATTAAGTAGAAAAGAGCGCACGGAGGATGCCTTGGCACTAGGAGCCGAAGAAGGACGTGACAAACGACGAAACGCTACGGGGAGCAGTAAGTAAGCAAAGATCCGTAGATATCCGAATGGGGGAACCCACCGCAAATAAAAAGGCGGTACGCAAAAGCGAGGTAACGCAGGGAACGGAAACATCTAAGTACCTGCAGGAAGAGAAAGAAAAATCGATTTCCCAAGTAGCGGCGAGCGAAAAGGAAGAAGCCCAAACCGATATGCATGCATATAGGGGTAGAAGGACTCTCAAGAAATTGTATTACGAAGTATAGTAGAAGCACTTGGAAAAGTGAGCCGAAGAAGGTAAAAGACCTGTATACGAAATGCTAAGTAAGCAAGAGAGAGCACCTGAGTACGACGGAACACGAGGAATTCCGTCGGAAGCGACCAGGACCATCTGGTAAGGCTAAATACTACCTAGTGACCGATAGTGAACCAGTACCGTGAGGGAAAGGTGAAAAGAACCCCGGGAGGGGAGTGAAAAAGAACCTGAAACCGTGTGCTTACAAGTAGTCAGAGCCCTTAGGGGTGATGGCGTGCCTTTTGTAGAATGAACCGGCGAGTTACTATATCATGCAAGGTTAAGTGGAAGACACGGAGCCGAAGCGAAAGCGAGTCTTAATAGGGCGAGATAGTATGATGGAGTAGACCCGAAACCAAGTGATCTACCCATGTCCAGGTTGAAGTTTAGGTAACACTGAATGGAGGACCGAACCAGGACACGTTGAAAAGTGTTTGGATGAGGTGTGGGTAGCGGAGAAATTCCAATCGAACTTGGAAATAGCTGGTTCTCTCCGAAATAGCTTTAGGGCTAGCCTCGTTAAAGAGTTTACCGGAGGTAGAGCACTGTTTGGACTAGGGGCCCATCCCGGGTTACCGAATTCAGACAAACTCCGAATGCCGGATAAATATAAACGGGAGTCAGACTGCGGGTGATAAGGTTCGTAGTCGAAAGGGAAACAGCCCAGACCGCCAGCTAAGGTCCCAAATTGTATGTTAAGTGGAAAAGGATGTGATGATGCACAGACAACCAGGATGTTGGCTTAGAAGCAGCCACCATTTAAAGAGTGCGTAATAGCTCACTGGTCGAGTGACATCGCGCCGAAAATGTACCGGGGCTAAACATACAACCGAAGCTGCGGATATAACAGATGTTATATGGTAGGAGAGCGTTCTAACGTCGTAGAAGTTAAGCCGAGAGGCGAAGTGGAGAAGTTAGAAGTGAGAATGCCGGTGTAAGTAGCGAAAGATAGGTGAGAATCCTATCCACCGAAAGACTAAGGTTTCCAGAGGAAGGCTCGTCCGCTCTGGGTAAGTCGGGACCTAAGGTGAAGCCGACAGGTGAAGCCGATGGACAACAGGTAGAAATTCCTGTACCACCGAATATCGATTGAGAGAAGTGGGGACAGAGGAGGCTAATTGAGTGCCCTGATGGAATAGGGCGCCTAAGCGCAAAGGTTAAGTAGTAGGCAAAACCGCTACTTATAAGACTGAAGCGTGATGGGGAGCGAAAAAAAGTAGCGAAGTCAATGAAGCCAAACTCTCAAGAAAAGCCGCTATCGAGATAAGAGGTGCCCGTACCGCAAACCGACACAGGTAGTTGGGAAGAGAATTCTAAGGTGAGCGAGAGAACCATCGTTAAGGAACTCGGCAAAATGACCCCGTAACCTCGGGAGAAGGGGTGCCTACGAGAGTAGGCCGCAGTGAATAGGCCCAAGCGACTGTTTAACAAAAACACAGGTCTCTGCAAAACCGAAAGGTGAAGTATAGGGGCTGACGCCTGCCCGGTGCTGGAAGGTTAAGAGGATTGCTTAGCGCAAGCGAAGGTAAGAATTGAAGCCCCAGTAAACGGCGGCCGTAACTATAACGGTCCTAAGGTAGCGAAATTCCTTGTCGGGTAAGTTCCGACCCGCACGAAAGGCGTAACGATTTGGGCACTGTCTCAACGATGGACTCGGTGAAATCATAGTACCTGTGAAGATGCAGGTTACCCGCGACAGGACGGAAAGACCCCATGGAGCTTTACTGTAGCTTGATATTGAATTTTGATGCAGAATGTACAGGATAGGTAGGAGCCAAAGAGGCATGCACGCCAGTGTATGAGGAGGCGATGTTGGGATACTACCCTTTGTGTATTGGAATTCTAACCCACGGAATAGAAAACCGGGAGACAGTGTCAGGTGGGCAGTTTGACTGGGGCGGTCGCCTCCTAAAGAGTAACGGAGGCGTTCAAAGGTTCCCTCAGAATGGTTGGAAATCATTTGGAGAGTGTAAAGGCACAAGGGAGCTTGACTGTGAGAGAGACAACTCGAGCAGGTGCGAAAGCAGGACTTAGTGATCCGGTGGTACCGAATGGAAGGGCCATCGCTCAACGGATAAAAGCTACCCTGGGGATAACAGGCTTATCTCCCCCAAGAGTCCACATCGACGGGGAGGTTTGGCACCTCGATGTCGGCTCATCGCATCCTGGGGCTGAAGTCGGTCCCAAGGGTTGGGCTGTTCGCCCATTAAAGCGGTACGCGAGCTGGGTTCAGAACGTCGTGAGACAGTTCGGTCCCTATCCGTCGTGGGCGTAGGAAATTTGAGAGGAGCTGTCCTTAGTACGAGAGGACCGGGATGGACATATCAATGGTGTACCAGTTGTCACGCCAGTGGCATAGCTGGGTAGCTAAATATGGAAGGGATAAGAGCTGAAAGCATCTAAGCATGAAGCCCCCCTCGAGATGAGATTTCCCACAAAGGTAAGACCCCTTGAAGACGACAAGGAGAATAGGTTAGGAGTGTAAGTGTGGTAACACATTAAGCTGACTAAAACTAATAGGTCGAGGACTTAATCAGAGAGTAGAAGCAGAGAAGTAAAGAAGTTGACAAAAGGAGAGGAATTGATATAATATGAGTATAAAGTTTTCGTCTGGTGGCGATAGCAAAGAGGACACACCTGTACCCATACCGAACACAGAAGTTAAGCTCTTTAGCGTCGAGAGTAGTTGGGTTTACGCCCTGCGAGGCTAGATCGTTGCCAGGCTTTTG
>NZ_LT635542.1 GCF_900120125.1 Gemella massiliensis | reverse complement strand
CTTGTCTTTCCACCAACAACAGCTCCTGTATAAACTCTTTGTGTTAAAACATATCTAATAATCTGTCCTGTCCATACTCCACTTCCTCTTTTAAGCCCTATATGTTTTGCCGGCGTCAGAACACCTCTATGATTAAAATCTTTAGAAATGGAAAGCATACTTTCACCACTAAGGTATCTTTCAAAGACTTCTTCAATGATGTTTCTCACTCTATCATCGACAAGTAGCTGATGATGGTCTTTTTCATCTTTTACATATCCATACGGTGCTTTTGAACCGAAATAATACCCTCTATCCTGTCTTACTCTTACTGATGAACTGATTTTTTGTGAAATGTCCTTGGAATAGTAGTCATAGACAAGATTCTTAAAAGGAATTTCTAAACTGCTGATTCCATTCTCATTGTTATTACTGTCATAATTGTCATTCACAGAGATGAAACGAACCTGCATAAAAGGGAATATCTGCTCAATATATGCTCCGGATTCAATATAATCTCTTGCAAATCGTGATAAATCCTTTACAAGAATAGTTCTTATCTCATTTTTCTTCACAAGACCTATCATCTTTTGAAATGCAGGACGATTAAAATTTGTTCCGGTATAGCCATCATCAATATGTTCTCTTATCTTCACTCCAGTAAATTCTTCTCTTGAACTGATATAGTCTTTTAAGATTTCTCTTTGGGAAGTAATGCTGTTACTTTCGTCTTTTAAGTCGTCATCTTCTAAGGAAAGTCTTAAATAAAAATCTACTGTATTCATATCAGCTCCTCCTTGTCTTTCTACCGAGTTTTTCAGTAATCACAGGAGTTTCTTCAAAATTAAATTTGATTTCTATTGTGTTATCTTTCCCTATAAAGATCTTATCAATGATGCTATCTACAAAGTCTTTATCCCATTTCTTTGTTTTACCTTTAAAAAGTGCTGTAAGGTACTTATGCCTTTCTTCAAGTTCAAATACTTCTTTTTCAAAGATAGCAACTTGTCTTTCTTTTAG
>NZ_LT635541.1 GCF_900120125.1 Gemella massiliensis | reverse complement strand
AATTCCATATTTTCAAATGTTATTAAGTTGCTCATAAGCTCTGCTCCTTTTGTTTATTCTTAACTTTATCCTTAGAAACAGTATTTTTTGCCATCTCCTTAAACTTCTCAATATTTTTGTGAATGGACTCTTTCCTCTCAGCCTTTCTTTCTGATGTTGCAAGGGCATTTTTAAAGGCTTTCTCCATCATTTTCATATCTTTGGCTTGGAAAAATACGGAGTATTTGCCTGTTTCTTTATCTTTCATTACCGAAAACTTAACACCATATTTGTTAAGCTCTTTTTTCAGTTCTTTCAGTTCCGCTTCTTCTACCGGTATTTCTTCCAGTTGCCCTTTTTTCGCCATATCCTTGAGCTTGACTTCATTTCCGTTTACTTTAACGAGCTTTTCAAGTCCTCCCAGTTTCTCTGCTTCTTTTATCAGTTTTTTCAACAGATTTAAAAGAAGTTTTCCTGTTACTTTAGCAGCCTTAACTTCAAGGCTTAATGTCTTTCTTGCAATTTCTTCGTTAACCACATTCAATATCCTCCTCTCATATCATAACTTACAAGGGCAGAGTAGTGTGCATCTATCCCGCTTGGTGCATTATATGCTGCTGTTAGGACAAATGCTCTGATATTCCTAATCTTGTATTCATTTTCCTTAATAACATCTGACAAATACTCTAAATGCTCTGATCTAAGTTTTCTAAATCTTTCTTTTACTATATGTGCCGGAAGCTTCGTTTGATTGATTGTAACAAACTCTCTATCATCAAGTATCATAATATCTGCCAGTATCTTTAATATCTCATCAAAGTCTTTAACTATAAATTTATTGCCCAACTCAAGATGTTCATAATAGCCTGTCTGTGTTCTTAACTCATCTAAATATTTCTGATATATATTTTTGTTTTCTATTTCCGCCTCTCCATCCATCCTTTTTCTTGGTTCTGAATACTCGGCATCTATGATGGAATGATGGGTGGAATTATATGATGAAATATCTGTAGTAATCTTTGATGAATTATTTGTAGTAATCTCTGGTAATGGTTGGGGCATATTGCCATTTTGCATTGGCAGATTTTGCTCTGTTGCATCGGTGCAATCTGCACTTGTGCATTGGTGGATTTTGCACTTTTCCATTGGTGCATTTTGCCCTAATGCATTAGGCACAGCTTTTTCTAAGGCTTGTAATTCTTCTTTTTTCTTTTTGTTCTCAATTTCAGCATAAAGTTCCTCCAGCTTTTCGGTATTTATGGTGTACCATTTTGTTTTATCTCTTGGATCTTTATTGTAGTT
>NZ_LT635540.1 GCF_900120125.1 Gemella massiliensis | reverse complement strand
GTTACAAAACATTAAAAGAGTGATGAATTTTTCCATCACTCTTTCTTTTCCTGATTTTTTAATCAGTTTTGTTTAATAGCCCAAAACGTTTATTACTTTTGTTTATTTCTATTCTTCATCTTTTCTTTTTCTTCTTAATGCTAATCCAAGTCCTGCCAATAATGTTGCCACTCCTGCATATATTCCATTTGTTGCCTCATTACCTGTTTTTGGTAATGGTGTTTTTGGTGTTGTCGGTGGTACCGGATTAGTTGTCGGATTGGTGTCTATGTCTAATACTCCGTCTGATGTACGGGCTATATTTTTAATCTCTTTGCCATATGTTTCTTCATTGACTTTTACTTTAAATGTTACTGTCCATGTTTCACCTTTGGCTACTCTCTTAGTCCATACTACTTCTCCGTTTGTGTATTTTCCATTGTTATCTGCTGAATTTTCTACATATGTTGTGTATTCAGGGATTTTATCTTTAATTGTTACATCTCGGTCTTCTCCCGTTGTATTTGTGTAACTTACTGTATATGTTAAGATATCTCCAGGTTTTACCGCTTTTCCGTTTATTGTTGTTCCTTTATTATCTACAACATCTTTTATCGGCTTTTTCGGTGTCGGGTTATTTGTTGGGTTGGTATCTATATCCAATACTCCGTCTGATGTACGGGCTATATTTTTAATTTCTTTACCATCTACGTCATTGTTTACTTTTACTTTAAATGTTACTTTCCATGTTTCGCCTTTAGCTACTTTTTTACTCCATGTTACTTCACCATTAGCGAATTTTCCGTTGTTATCCGCTGAGTTTT